>NZ_JBITGG010000008.1:0-268062 GCF_044456765.1 Micromonospora sp. NPDC050784
CCCCTCCCCCCTAAACCCCCCCGCCCCGGGCCCGCGCGGCTAAAGTACCAACACCCCCCCGCGCCCCCCCGGCCGCCGCCCCCGCCGGCGCCTTGGGGGGGGGGGGGGGGGGGGGCCCCCCCCCCCCCCCCACCCCCGTTGCCGCCGTCGGTACCCCTGTCGGGTGACCGACACCACTGACGGCGGGCTGTGGAAAACCCGTCAAACCCTGTGGATAGCGCTGGACAGCGGCGTGACCACCTGTGGACAACGATCGACTTAACGCGAAGACGCGGTCACGATTCGTGACCATGAGCCGCACCGTACTGCCCCGCCCGACCCTGCTGCCCGGCCTCAACCGGCTCTGGCGGGACCGGCACACCCTCCAGCTCGGCGTCGGCCCCGGGCCGGCTGTCCTGCTGGAATTGGCCAACCCGCGCGCCGCCCACCTGCTCGACCTACTCGACGGCACCCGCAGCGAGCGCGTCGTGCTGGCCCACGCGGCGACCGCCCAGGTCAGCGCCGAGGACGCGCGTACCCTGCTCGACACCCTGCGGACCGCCGGCCTGTTGGTGCCCGCGCACAGCCTGCTGCCCCGCGACCTGACCGGCCCGGTCCGTGCCCGGCTCGCGGCGGAGGCCGGCGCGCTGGCCCTGGCCGCCGCCCGACTGCCCGGCACGCCCGCGCAGGTCCTGCGCCGGCGGCGGGCGGCCCGAGTCCTGCTCACCGGCGCCGGGGCGCTCGGCGCGCCGCTGACGGTGGCGTTGGCCCAGTCCGGCGTGGGGCAGGTGGTGCCGCAGCTCACCGGCCCGGTACGCCCCGTCGACCTGATCGGCACGGGCATCCCCGCCACCGAACTGGGTCGCCCGCTGGCACCGGCGGTGCGGGCCGCGGTCGACCGCGTCGCACCGGGCACCGGCACCCACCCGAGCCGCACCGGGCAGATCGACCTGGTGATCCAGCTCGGCACGGACCGGCCTCCCGCGCTGCTCGCCGCCGGTCTCGCCCAGCGTCGGCAGCCGCACCTGCTGGTCACGCTCCGCGAGGGCGTACCGGTGATCGGGCCGTTGGTCCGTCCACCCGCCGGGCCCTGCCTGCACTGCGTCGAGCTGCACCGGGCCGACCGCGACCCGGACTGGCCGCGGCTCGCCGCGCAGCTCGCCGCCGCCGACCCGGTGGCCGCCGGAACGACCGGTACGCTGCTCGTCGCCTGCGGGTACGCGCTGGCCGAGGCGCTGACGCAGCTGGACGGCGGTCAGCCGGAGACGCTGGGCAGCGCCATGGAGATCACCGGTGCCGGCCGTTTCCGTCGTCGGGGATGGCCGCCACACCCGGCGTGTGGGTGCTCGCGAGGCCGAGTGTCCGCACCAGCCCGGCCGCAGAGCAGCAGCGGGGCCCTCCGGTCGGTAACAATGACCGGGTGACCGACATCCCGCGCCGCGCCGTGTCCCGCACCGCCAAGCTCGCCGCCCTGCCGCTCGGCTTCGCCGGCCGGACCGTTCTCGGGATGGGTAAGCGCGTCACCGGGCTGGCCTCCGACGTGATCTCCGCGGAGATTCAGCAGCGCACCGCCGAGCAGCTGTTCAGCGTGTTGGGCCAGCTCAAGGGCGGGGCGATGAAGTTCGGCCAAGCGCTGTCGGTCTTCGAGGCGGCGTTGCCGGAGGAGATCGCCGCGCCCTACCGGCAGGCGCTGACGAAGCTGCAGGAGGCGGCGCCACCGCTGCCGGTCGCCAGCGTGCACAAGGTGCTGGCCGAGCAGCTCGGCCCCGACTGGCGGGACCTGTTCGTCGAGTTCAACGACGTCCCGGCCGCCGCCGCGAGCATCGGCCAGGTGCACCGGGCGCGCTGGCGCGAGCCAGGCTTCGACGAGTCGGGCGCTCCGCACAGCCGCGACGTGGCGGTCAAGATCCAGTATCCGGGGGCCGGCGACGCCCTGCTCGCCGACCTCAAGCAGCTCTCCCGACTGGGCGGAATGTTCCGGGCCATCCAACCCGGCCTGGACGTCAAGCCGCTCCTGGCCGAGCTGCGCGAACGGATCACCGAGGAGTTGGACTACGAGTTGGAGGCCGAGTCGCAGCGCACCTTCGCGGCCGCGTACGCCGACGACCCCGAGATCTACATCCCGGAGGTGGTCAACGCCTCGCCCCGGGTACTGGTCACCGAATGGGTGACGGGCACCCCGCTGGCCGACATCATCCGCGAGGGCACCGAGGAGGAGCGGGACGAGGCGGGCCGGTTGATGGCCACCCTGCACCTCTCCGCGCCGCAGCGGGCCGGGCTGCTGCACGCCGACCCGCACCCGGGAAACTTCCGGCTGCTGCCCGACGGCCGGCTCGGGGTGATCGACTTCGGTGCGGTGGCCCGGATGCCGGAGGGCACCCCGGAGCCGATCGGCCGTATCGCCGCCATGGCCCTGCGCGGCGACGCCGACGAGGTCGTGGCGGGGCTGCGGTCGGAGGGGTTTATCGGCTCGACCGAGGAGATCGACGCCGAGGGGGTGCTCGACTTCATCCGCCCCATGCTGGAGCCCATCGCGGCGGACGGCTTCCGGTTCACCCGGGCCTGGCTACGGGGCGAGGCGGGGCGACTGGCCAGCCCCCGCTCCCCCACGTACCAGCTGAGCAAGCGGCTCAACCTGCCACCGTCGTACCTGCTGATCCACCGGGTGACGCTCGGTTCGATCGGGGTGCTCTGCCAGTTGGAGGCGAAGGCCCCCTACCGCAGCATCCTGGAGCGCTGGCTGCCCGGCTTCGCCCCGGTCGCCTGACGACGTCGAGGCCAGGTCGCCGCACGACGTCGAGGCCCGGGTGCCTGACCACATGGGGAAGGGCGGGTGCCGGTCGGCACCCGCCCTTCTGCGTGGGGTGGTACTAGAGAACGCCCAGGTCGCGAGCCGCCTGGTTGCGGCCGGTCATGGCGACGGTACGGGCGGATCGGGTTGCCTCAGTGCTCGTGGTGGTACGACCGGCCTGAGGCCGGCGCATTCGAGCCCGGGTCAACGCTTCGTGGAGTAGTTGCATCTCGAAGGCTCCACTCGGAACGTTCAACATCGTTTTCTCACTCACTGCCGGTGTGCCACCGGCGTAGTTGGTACGGGTCGGGAACATGTCAGGCTGCCAGCCGGACCGCGCCGCGCACCTCGGACAGCCCACTGGCTGCCAGGCGCGCCTCGGCCTCGACCCGAAGCTCGGCGTCACGGGCGACGTCCTCCTTACGCGGACGGCCACGGGGCCGCTTACGCGGGACAACCGCGCCACGCTCGAAGATCTCGCCGCCCCAGACGCCCCACGGCTCCGCTCGCTCAACGGCTCCGGCCAGGCACTCGACGCGCAGCGGGCAGTCCCCGCAGAGCGACTTGGCCAGCTCGAGCTCGGTGGGCGAGTCGGAGAACCACAGGTCGGGGTCGAACTTCCGGCAGGGCAGGTTCGCCTCCATCTCGACGCTCATGTCGAGGGGGGCCAACGCCAGACTCATCTCCCGGTCACCTCTCTCTCACTTCGATCTCGTGGATCGCATTCCGACGTACTTACGGCGGGCAAAAAACTGAGGCCGCGGATCCCGGTAAGCGGGTTCCGCGGCCTCGAGGTGAGCCGGAGTCTGAGAGTCAGACCGGTTTACCTCGAGGTGGAACGCCGCGGACATCCATGCGCTTCTTGGCGACCTGGATGCCATTGCCCGTGAAGCCACTGGTCCCCTCGACTCCAGCGGGCGCGACGGTCAGGATCAGCTCGGCCTGAACCTGGTGCACCTGTGGAACCGACGGTCGTGCAGCCGCGAGGGCCACCCGGACAGCCGACAGCGGAGCGTGGACAGACGGCATCGCCGTCAGACGCTCATAGGTGAAGATCTTCACGGGTGCCACCTCCCTCACGTTCCTCGAATCGACTGGACCGACCCCGTGAGCAGCCGGAATGGCGCCGCTCGCGTGGTGTGTTCTGAGGCTATTCCTCGCCCCGGGGCGAGGGCAAACGAATTTACGACGAGATTTCGAAAGTTTTCTCCGGGCAGACATCGTCCACCCCGGCACCCGCCACGAGGGCGAGCACCGACTCCCCGTAGAGGCCCAGCTTCCGAGGGCCGATACCGGCGATGGCGATCAGTTCCTCCGACCGGCCCGGCCGCCGCTCGGCCAACGCGACAAGCGTCGCGTCGGTGAAGACCACGTACGCCGGGACCTTCTGCGCACCGGCCACCCGCTGCCGCCACTCGCGCAGCCGTTCGTGCAGCTCATCGTCGATGTCGGACGGGCAGGTGGGGCAGCGGCCGAGCTTGCGGTCCGGGCCGGCGAGCAGGGTGGCGCCGCAGATCCGGCAGGACACGATCTGGGTTCGCCGCCGCTCGGGACGCCGGGCCGGACCGGCGCTGCCGGTCGCCCGTTCGGTGCCACCGGAGCGGTCCAGTTGGGGCAGGAACCGCGACGGCCGCCGGGCCCGTCCGCCCGGCGAGCGCGCGGCGGCGTACGACAGCCAGAGCCACTCGCGGGCGCGGGTGATCCCGACGTAGAGCAGCCGGCGCTCCTCCTCGACCTGCTCGACGGTCTTGGCGTACGTGGTGGGCAGGGTGCCCTCGGCGAGGCCGACCAGGAAGACCGCGTCCCACTCCAACCCCTTGGCCGAGTGCAGGGACGCCAGCGTCACACCGTCCACCGTCGGCACGTGCTGTTGGGCGGCCCGGCGCGCCAACTCCTCGGTGAAATCGGTGAGGGTGACTGGGCGCTCCACCGAGGCGGCCTCGCCGATCGGCACGACCTCGGGGGTGGCCGCGTACTCCTCGGAGAGCTGGACCAGCGCGGACAGCGCCTCCCACCGCTCACGGGCCGCGCCGCCGGCCGGGGGCGCGTCAGGGGCCCAGCCGACGGCGGTGAGCGCCTCGACGACGGCGGCCGGCAGCGGTGTCTCCCCCGGGATCGAGCGGGTGGCGGCCCGCAGCGCGACCATCGCCTGGCGCACCTCGGTCCGTTCGAAGAACCGCTCCGCGCCCTGCACGACGTACGGCACCGCGGCCTCAGTGAGCGCCTTCTCGTACGCCTCGGACTGCGCGTTGACGCGGAACAGCACGGCGATCTCCTTCGCCGGTGTGCCCGCGTCGATCAGCGAACGGCAGCGCGCGGCCACCGCGTTCGCCTCCGCCGGCTCGTCGGTGAAGATCCGTAGGTCCGGCTCAGGGCCGGGCGGGCGCTGCCCGCTCAACTCCAGCCGCAGGCGCGCCTCGGTGCCCCGCGCCTGGGAGATCACCGCGTTGGCCAGCCCGACCACCTGCGGAGTGGAGCGGTAGTCGCGGACCAGCCGGACCACGGTGGCGTTGCGGTGTCGGCGGGGGAAGTCGACCAGGTACGCGGAGGTCGCCCCGGTGAACGAGTAGATCGTCTGGCTGGCGTCCCCGACCACGGTCAGGTCGTCGCGGCCGGCCAACCAGGCCTCCAGCAGCCGCTGCTGGAGCGGGTTGACGTCCTGGTACTCGTCGACCACGAAGTGCCGGTACTGGGTGCGGATCTGCTCGCCGACGTCCGGGTGCTCCTCGATGCCCCACACCGCGGCCCGCAGCATGTCCTCGAAGTCGATCACGCCGTTCGAGCGCTTGAGCTGCTCGTACGCGGTGAACACGTCGGCCACCTTGGCCGGCTCGTGCGGTGTGTCGCGCAGCGCTCGGGCCGCGGCCACCACGTAGTCAGTGGGCTCGACCAGTGACGACTTCGCCCACTCGATCTCGCCGGCCAGGTCGCGGGCGGCGGCCCGGTCGGTACGCAGGCCGACCCGGGCGGCGGCGAGGGTGACCAGTCGTACCTTGCTGTCCAGCAGTTCGGGCATGGCGCGGCCGGCCAGCAGCCGGGGCGCGAAGTACCGCACCTGACGCAGCGCGGCCGCGTGAAATGTCCGCGCCTGCACCCCGCCCACCCCGAGGACGGTGAGCCGGCTTCGCATCTCGGCGGCGGCGCGGGCGGTGAAGGTGACCGCGAGCACGTGCCGGGGGGAGATCTCGCCGGAAAGCGCCCGGTGGGCGATCCGGGACGTGATCGCCCGGGTCTTGCCGGTGCCGGCGCCGGCCAGGATGCAGACCGGGCCGGCGGGTGCGGTCACGGCGGAGCGTTGCTCCGGGTCCAGCCCGGCGAGCACCTGTTCCGACGCTGAGTGAACCACCACAACCAGGAATCATCTCAGCTCGTCCCAGCGTTGTAGCGAACAGCCTCGGCTTGATCCGCAAGCCGCGGCCGGAGGAGTTGGAGGATCCGACCATGCTGACGATGTATTCCACCCCCTGGTGCGGCTACTGCCACCGGCTGAAGTCGCAGCTCGACCGGGAGGGCATCGGTTACGAGGTGGTCGACATCGAGCAGGACCCGAAGGCCGCGGATTTCGTGATGAGCGTCAACGGCGGCAACCAGACGGTGCCGACGCTGCGCTTCGCCGACGGCAGTGCCCTGACGAATCCCTCGATCACCCAGGTCAAGCAACACCTGGAGACGCTCAACGCCTGATCTGCCGGTTCATTTTCGACGAGCGGTCGCCTCATTCGGGGCGGCCGCTCGTCGTGTTCCGGAGGGGTCACGGCGGCGGCGGTCGGCGGGTGCCGGAAGCTCGGGTCGATCGGTGTCCTCGGCCGGTCGACGGGGCGCCGGGAGGATCGGGCGGGTGGGCGACGTCGGCGGCCGGGCCCCGGTCGGCGCGCTCAGGTGCCGGCCCCGCCACAGGTAGCTGCCGGCGGCCAGGGTGGCCACCCCGACCAGCGCGAACAGCAGCCGGTAGTCCAGGAACCCCACCAGCAGGGCACCCGCCCCGATGGAGAACGCCTGCGGCCCGCTGACCACCGCCTGGGTGGCGGCGGCGACGCGGCCGACCAGCGAGGGCGGGGTGCGGCGCTGGATCAGCGTGTGCAGCCCCACCATCGTCAGCGGGAGCGAGACCCCGGCCAGCAGCACCGCCACGAACCCGAGCCGCAGATCAGGGTACGCGAGCGCGAGCGCGGCCGGCGAGAAGAAGGCGACCCCGGCCGCCAGTGTGCCGACCTCCCCGAGCCGACGGACCAGCGTCGGTGAGCAGAGCCCACCGAGCAACCCGCCCACGCCCTGCACGGTGACCAGCACGCCAACGAACGCGGCATCCCGGTTCAGCCCCTGGTCGACGTACGCGAAGATGAGCGACTCGCTGAAGCCCATCACCAGTGACCCGAGCCCGTAGCCGAGCAGGGCCCGCCGCAGGGCCGGCTCGCCGGCCAGGTGCCGTAGGCCGGCGCCCAGCTCGGCCGGCCACCGCAGCCGTACGGCTGGAGGCACCTGTTGCGGGGTGGGCAGCGCGGTCACCACCGTCGCCGCGGTCAGAAATCCGACCATGCCGATTCCGGCCAGCGCCCACCCGCCGAGCGCCGCGTAGAGCGCCGCGCCCACCAGCGGGCCGACCAGTCGTATCCCCTGACGTACGGTCTGGAGCACGCCGTTCGCCTCGGCCAGCAGCTCGATCGGCACCATCTCGCGGATGAGCCCGCTGAGCGCCGCGCCCAGCGTGATGGACGAGAGTCCGTACAGGGCGGCCACCAGATAGACGATCCAGACGTCGCCCGCGTCGCGGACGGTGAACAACGGGGCGAGCAGGGCCGCGGTCAGCACGTTCGCGGCCAGGAAGAACGGCCGGCGCGGGTAACGGTCGACGACCCAGCCGACCAGCGGTGCCAGCGTCATCGGCGCGATGACCGCGAAGATGGTGGCACCGGCCAACCCGTTCGAGCCAGTCAGATCCTTGACCCAGATGGCGAGTGCGAGCAGCAGGATCGACTCGGCCGTCATGCTGGCCAGCAGGCCGCCGAAGAGCAGGCGGAAGTCGGGTCGGCGCAGGATCGTGCGCATGGGGTCCCTCCGGCGGGATGCTGCCCAGATGGGCGAGGTCGACGGGCCGCGACCGCGGGTCCGTCGTCAGCCGGCATTCCCGTGGTCCGATTTTCGCAAGACACGCCCTCGCCGGAACCTCCGACACCGGTCGCGCCGTCCATACTGACCGTGGGGGGCGAATTTCATACAGTTACCGTCGCGTCTGCGGCGGTCGACGGGAAAGAGGACACTGTGCCTCCTGCCGCACCCAGCCCGATCCTGCGTCGTCGCCGGTTGGGCATCGAGCTGCGCCGCCTGCGTGAGGCCGCGGGCCTCACCGGCGATCAGGTCATCGAGCGTATCGGTTGGGCCTCCGCGTCCAAACTGTCCCGCTTGGAGAACGGCCGCAGCCGACCGGACCCGCAGGACGTCAGCGATCTGCTCGACCTCTACGGCGCCGACCAGGTGCTGCACGACGAACTACTGGGCATCACCAACGAGGCCGGCGACATGCGCGGCTGGTTGAAGAACTTTCCGGTGATGACGCAGCAACAGCGCAGCTGGGCCGAGTTGGAAGCGGGTTGCGCGGAGATCTCCGAGTACAACCCGGTGCTGGTGCCGGGCCTGTTGCAGACCCCCGGGTACGCCCAGCTCCGCATCGTGTCGGCCCGGCAGGTGAGCGCGGGCGCGGGCGAGCCGGAGCCCGGCGACGAGCCGGACACCGAGGTGCAGGCGCGGCTGGCCCGCCAATCGCTGCTGACCCGGGAGCCGCACGCTCCCCGCTACACCGCAGTGCTGGAGGAGGCGGCTCTCGGCCGCCGGGCCGGGCCGCCGGAGGTGCTGCACGAGCAACTGCTCCAACTCTGTGAGCTGGCACTGCTGCCCAACGTGACCCTGCACGTGCTGCTCCGGGACACCCAGATCGGCAATTGGTACCTTCCGCCGACCGCCTTCTCCGTCTATCGGTTCGCCGATCCCCTCGATCCGGAGACATTGGCCATCGAAGGTGGCTTCACCGACGTCATGTCGACCGAGTCAATCACGCTAAATCGCTATAAAGTGGTGTTCGAGTGGCTATGCACGGCGGCACTTGACGCCTCGGACACCCTCTCCTGGCTGATCGAGGCGACGGGACGGCTGACCGAGGCGGCGCCCCCATCCACTGTGGCGTTCGGGCCGGCAACGGCGCCGACCCAACGCCGCCGGGACTCGGGGCGGCTGACGGACCGGTGATCCACGGGGGACCCTCCGTCGGGACGTGCGGCACCACTCGTCCCATTGGATCGCTGCACATCAGGAGCAGAACCATGAACGACATCCGCAACACGCCGTCCGTCTCCGCCCACTCGTTGGCGGACGCCCCGTGGCGTACCAGCACACGCAGCCAGACCTCCAACTGTGTGGAGGTCGCCCCGCTCGCCACCGGCCCGTCGGCCGTCGCCCTGCGCGATAGCAAGGACCGGGGCGGCCCGGTGCTGCTGTTCAACCGCGCGGGGTGGCTCGGCTTCATCACCGGAGCGAAGAAGGGCCAGTTCGATCTGAACTGATTCGGTGACCGGGTACGGGGCCGTCGGCGCATCGCCGGCGGCCTCGTCGCGTCGCACCCGCCGCTCTACGACCCGGCGACCCCGCTGAGCAGCCATCCGCTGATCGGACGAGGCTCGAAACCGATAGGCGCGTTTCAGTTGCTGAGATGAACACGCGGCGTAACATGACCCTCGAGTACGTGGAACTTCCATACTGGCTCATCCGTCGCGGTTCATCCGGAGACCCTCATGCGGTTCCTGATCGTTCGCACCGAAATCCGCGCCGTCGCAGACGGGGACATCGCCGCCGCCTGGGCGGACGGCCACCGACTTCGCGACGAGACGACCACGCCCGAGCCACGCCGGCAGATCGTGCACGCCGAGGACCGGGACGCCGCACTGCTGTTGGCCCGCGCCCTGGCCACCGTCGGCGCGGTCCGCGCCGGCAAGCAACGGGTCAAGGTCCTGCCGCTGATCGAGCCGCGGCCCGCCTTCCGACGCAGACCGGGCCGCACCGGCCCCTGATTCCACAGGTCGTCCGTCGTGGTCGGACCGGCTCCCCCGCCGCGTTTCTCGCACCCACCGACCACGACGGCCCGTGTTCCCGGCCCGTGACCGCCGCGGCAACGGCGGCCACGGGCCGGGACCGTGCTCAGCGGTCGGCGTCCACCCAGCCGTCCAGCCAGCGGTGAATGAGGAACAGCGCGATCGACGACGGTGGCGGCAGGATCAGTCGGGCCCCATCGCCCACGTCCACCGTCTGCCCGGCCAACGCCGCACCGATCTCCCGGCGGGAGAACCACCGGGCGTACGCGATCTCGGTCGGGTCGACCCGCACCGGCTCGGTCGGGTTCGCGGTGGCCAGGAAGCCCAACATCAGCGAGCCGGGGAACGGCCAGGCCTGGCTGCCCACGTACCCGATGCGCTCGACCCCGATGCCCACCTCCTCGCGGACCTCGCGCAGCACGGCCGCCTCCGCCGACTCACCCGGCTCCACGTAGCCGGCCAGGCAGGAGTAGCGCCGACCGCCCGGGGTGCCCTGCCAGCTGACGTTGTTGCCGAGCAGGCAGCGGCCGTCCGGGCCGTCCACACCATCGTGCACGAGCACGATCATCGCCGGATCGGTGCGCGGCCAGATCCGCCCACCGTTGCGGTCCACCCGGGACCAACCGGCCTCGTCCATCGCGGTCGGCGCGCCGGTGCTCGCCGAGTAACCGTGTCGGGTGTGCCAGTTGACCAGCGCCAGCGCGGTGGTGAAGATGCCGGCCTCCCGGTCGGCGAGCAGGTGACCCACCTCCCGGAGGTGGACCGCCCTGGTGCCCGGGATCGCCGGCAGCGGCGCGTCGACCGCGAAGACCGGCACCCCGTCCGGCTCGACACCCAGGAACATCGCCGTCGACTCGGACCCGGCGGGCACATCGCCCGCCCCGAACAGCACCAACGTCGGAGGCGACGTCTCGGTGCGGGCCAGCGTCCGGCCCTCGTCGGTCGAGTCGAGCAACAGCACCCGGGCGCGCAACCACGCCTCGGTCAACCACTGCGAGTCACCCCGCCGGTGCGCGGCCCGGTCCAGCGTGGACCGCGCCAACGGCGGCGCCGCCTCCCCACTCACGCGCGTGGCTCGGTGTGAACCGTGGTCAGCGCGGCCAGCCCCGGGGTGATCCGCTCCGCGTCGCCGAGCACCACGATCGCCGCCCGAGCCGGGGCCAGGTACCGGGCCGCCGCCTGCGCGACGTCGTCGATGCTCGCCTTCGCCAACCGCGCCGCGTACTCCGCGAGGAATTCCAGGCGCAGACCGTTGCCCGCGTACGCGCTGGTCAGGGCCGCCAGCCCGGCCTGGGTGGACATGCCGAGCTGGAGGGTGCCCAGGGCGTACTGCCGGGCCTGTTCCAACTCCTCGGGCTTCGGCGGCAGCGACGCCAACCGACCCAGCTCGTACGTCGTCTCCAGCAGCGCCGGACCGGTGACCTCGGTGGCCACGTCGGCGGCGGCCACCAGCACCGACCCGGCGACCGAGTGCTCGATCAGCGAGTGCGGGCCGTACGTGTAGCCCTTGTCCTCGCGGATGTTCTCCACCCACCGGGAGGAGAAGTAGCCGCCGAAGATCAGGTTAGCCAGTTGCAGCGGGGCGTGGTCCGGGTCGGTGCGGGACACCGCCGGCAGCGCGATCCGCAGTGAGGACTGCACCGAGCCCGGCCGGTCGACCAGCAGCAGTGGCCCCGGCTCCAGGGGCGGGGTCGCCGGCAGTTCGGCCGTACGCCCGGCACCCGACCAGCCGCCGAGGGCCCGCTCGGCCGCGTCCAGTGCCTTCTCCGGCTGGACGTCACCGACCAGCACCAGCTGCGCGCCGGTCGGATGGACCCGCTCCGAGTGCAGGGTGCGCAGCGCCGCCGGTCGGACGGCGCGGATCTGGCCGGGCTCCGGCGTCTGGGTCGCGTACGGGTGCCGGCCGTAGATCCGCTTGAGCAGCGCCTCCCGGGCCAGGTGCGACGGTTGGCTCTGCGCCACCTGGATCCGGTCGACCAGCCGGTCCCGTTCGGTGGCCACCTCGTCGCCGGGGTAGCTGGCGCCGGTCAGCACCTCGGCCAGCAGCTCCAGCATCCGGTCCAGACCGGTGACCAGGCCGGCGCCGGAGAGCATCAGCCGGTCCGGGTCGACGCCCGCGGAGAGCCCGCCGCCCACCTTCTGCAACTCGGCGGCGAGCTGCACGCTGGTCATCGACTCGGTGCCGGAGAGCATGGTCTGCGAGAGCATCGCGCCGCGAGCCAGGTGGACCCGGCCGAACGGCACCCAGAGCCGCAGTTCGACCAGGGGTACGGCGGGCCGGCGTACCGCGATCACGGTGAGCCCGTTGCGCAGCGTGCGCTCGGCCTGCTTGGGCACCTTGAGCTTGCGGGTCGGACCGAGCGGCGGCAGCGTACGCGGCCCGACCGGAGCAGTAGCGATACTCACTGTGTCACCTTCGTTCGCGACTGCGGGGCTCGCAAAACCGGCTCACTCCTCGCGCTCACCGAACACCTCCGGCAATGACCTCGATGGCGGCCCGACGTTCCGGGCGCAGGGTGGCCGCAGCGGCCCGGACCTGCTCCTCGGTGACCTCGCCGACCAGCCGGGGCAACTCGTTGAGCAGGCCCGGTTCGCCGCGTTGCTGCTCCAGCACGGCCATCCGCAGCGCCCGACCGAGCACCGCGTCAGTGTCCCGCAGCAGGTGGGTCGCCATCCGGGCCTGGGTGCGGGCCAACTCACCGTCGGTCAGCCCGTCGGTGGCCAGCCGGTCCAACTCCTCGTCGATGGTGCGCAGCACCTTGTCCACATCGCCGCCGGGCGGCAGGTGCGCTTGCAACAGCAGGGCGGTGGGATCGCGGACGTCGAACGGGTCGCCCATGAATCCGAGGTATCCGCCGAGGGTGGTCACCATGCGGTCCCGCTGCACCAGCCGCTCGACCAGCCGCGACGCGTCGCCGTCGGTGAGCACCTCGGCCAGCACCACGTACGGCAGGTAGCCGGCGAAGTCGGTGACCGGGTCGGGCACGCGCCAGGCGCCGGCCACCGCCGGCAGCGGTGCCAGGGCATCGGTGTACGAGGTGCGCCGCTCGGCGGTCAGGTCGGGCTCGGTGAAGTCGGGTCGTTTCGGTGCCGGCCGGGCCGGCACGTCGCCGAAGTGCCGGGTGACCAGCTCGGTCGCCTCGGCCACATCGATGTCGCCGCTGACGGCCAGCACGGCGTTGCCGCTGGCGTAGTAGCGGCGGAAGAAGTCGGCGGCGTCGGCGACGGTCGCCGACTCCAGGTCGTCGAAGGAGCCGTAGCCGTCGTGGGCGTTCGGGAAGGTGTCGAACATGACCGGTGGCAGGGTCAACCAGGGGAAGCCGCCGTACGGCCGGTTAAGGACGTTGACCCGGATCTCCTCCTTGACCACGTCGACCTGGTTGCGCAGGTTCTCCTCGGTCAGCCGGGGGCCGCGCATCCGGTCCGCCTCCAGGAACAGCGCGCGTTCCAGCGCGTTGCTCGGCAGCGTCTCGAAGTAGTCGGTGTAGTCCAGGTGGGTGGAGCCGTTGAACGTGCCACCCGCGCCCTGCACGTGCCGGAAGTGGGCAAGCTTCTCCAGGTTCTCCGAGCCCTGGAACATCAGGTGCTCGAAGAGGTGGGCGAAGCCTGTGCGCCCCTCCGGCTCCGAACGGATGCCGACGTCGTAGACCACCGCCACCCCGATCACCGGCGCACTGCGATCGGGGGTGAGCACCACCCGCAGGCCGTTGTCGAGGGTGAACCGCTCGACCGGATACTTCGTCGCTGGAATTCTGGATCTCCGCGCCGCCACGGAGTCGACCCTAGCGCGTCGACACCTCCGCCACCCGCGACCTTCCCGGAGCCGCCGCGACCGGGGCGGTCACCAGGGGCAGCACCTCGGCGCCGACCCGCTCGGCCTCCTCGCGGTGCGGCCAGCCGGAGAGGATGAACTCGTCGACGCCGAGCGCGGCGTACTCGTCGATCCGGGCCGCGACCTCGGCGTAGCTGCCGACCAGCGCGGTGCCGGCGCCCTCGCGGACCAGGCCGACGCCGGCCCAGAGGTTCGGTGCGACGGTGAGCCCGTCGGTGCGGCCGGCGTTCAGCGCGGCCATCCGGGCCTGACCCACCGAGTCCATCCGGCGGAACCGGGCCTGGGCGGCGGCGATCCGCTCCGGGCTCATCCCGGCCAGCAGCCGGTCGGCCTCCGCCCACGCCTCGGCGCTTGTCGAACGGGCGATGACGTGCAGCCGGAGGCCCGTGCGCAGGGTGCGGCCCTGCTCCGCGGCAAGCGCCCGGACCCGGGCGACCCGGGCCGCGATCGACGCCGGCGGTTCACCCCACATCAGGTACACGTCGGCCTGTCGGGCGGCCACCGTCTCGGCGGCCGGGGACGCGCCGCCGAAGTAGACCGGCGGCGGCGCGGCGAGCGGGGTGGCCAGGCCCCCGCCGTCGACCCGGTAGTGCTTTCCGGCGTAGTCGAACGGCCCGCCGGCCCAGGCGCGGCGAAGCACCTCGACGAACTCGCCGGTGCGCGCGTAGCGGTCGTCGTGCCCGAGGAAGTCGCCGTACGCCCGCTGCTCGGCGGGGTCGCCCCCGGTGACGATGTTGAGCGACAGCCGGTCACCCGAGATGGCCTGGAACGCCTCGGCCTGCTGGGCGATCAGGGTGGGCAGCGCGAAACCGGCCCGGACCGCGACCAGCATGCCGAGCCGCTCGGTGTGCTGGGCGACCGCCGCGCAGACGATCCACGGGTCGGGGCAGCCGGCACCCACCGGTGTGAGAACGGCGGTGAACCCGTTCGCCTCGGCGGCCCGGCCGACCTCGGCCAGGTAGGCCACCGTCGCGGCCCGGTCGTGCCTCGCGGCCCCCGCGGTGACGGTGGCGGCACCGACCTGGTCGCCGTCGCCGGAGGTGGGCAGGAACCAGTGGAAGGTCATCGCGAAGTCGCCTCTCTGCCGGTGACCGAATGCCGATTACCCTAGCAAGCTGGTAGGAAATACCGACATAACTGAGACGCGCCATCCCGCCATGTGGATGGGCCTTGACGCTGAACGCAGCCTGGCCCACTCTTCCTACCAACTAAGTAGGAATACTGCGGATTGGATGGACGATGAGACGGCTCCCCCTGCGCCGGTTGGTCACCCTGGCCACCCTCGCCGTGGTCGGCGCGGCGACCCTGGGCAGCACCGCCGCGTGCGGCGACGACAGCGAGGGCGCGGGCGGCAGCTCCGGCCCGGTGACGCTGCGCCTCGGCTACTTCCCCAACATCACCCACGCGCCGGCGGTCGTCGGCGTGGAGAAGGGCATCTTCGCGGAGAAGCTCGGCACCAACGTCAAGCTGGACCCGAAGACCTTCAACGCCGGCCCGGCCGCCATCGAGGCGGTCTTCTCCGGCGCGCTGGACGCCACCTACATCGGTCCGAACCCGACCGTGAACGCCTTCTCCAAGTCCAAGGGCGAGGCCGTCCGGGTCATCTCCGGCGCGGCCTCCGGCGGCGTGGCGCTCGTGGTCAAGCCCGCCATCACCGGTGTGCAGGACCTGAAGGGCAAGAAGATCGCCACCCCGCAGCTGGGCAACACCCAGGACGTGGCGATCCGTTACTGGCTCAAGCAGCAGGGCCTCACCACCACCAAGGAGGGTGGTGGTGACGTCAAGATCGTGCCCCAGGAGAACGCCCAGACCGTCGAGACGTTCAACAGCGGCGCGATCGACGGCGCCTGGGTGCCCGAGCCGTTCGTCTCCCGCCTGGTCAACGCCGGCGGCAAGGTGCTGGTCGACGAGCGCGACCTGTGGCCGGACAAGAAGTTCGTCATCACCAACCTGCTGGTGAGCACCAAGTTCCTCAAGGCGCACCCGGACGTGGTGCAGAAGCTGGTCGACGGCCAGGTGGCCGCCAACGAGTTCGTCAACACCAAACCGGAGGAAGCGCAGCAGGCCATCTCCGACGCGATCGGCAAGATCACCGGCAAGCCGCTGGACCTGAAGCTGATCAAGCAGGCGTGGCCGACGTTGGAGTTCACCAACGACCCGATCTCGTCCTCGCTCAAGGCCGGGCTCGACCACGCCGTCGACGTAGACCTGACCGAGCCGGTGGACCTCAAGGGCCTGTACGACCTGAAGTACCTCAACAACGCGCTGAAGGCGCAGGGCAAGCCCGAGGTCGTCCAGCCATGACGTCGACCACGACGACGCCGCAGAGCGCGACCACCGCGGTCGCGCTCTCCGGCGTGACCAAGGTGTACGGGCGCGGGGCGAACGCCGTCCTGGCTTTGGACGGTGTGTCGCTGGACGTCGCGCCCGGCGAGTTCGTCTGTCTGGTCGGCGCGTCCGGCTGCGGCAAGAGCACGCTGCTCAACCTCGTGGCCGGGCTGGACCGGGTCAGCGGTGGGCAGATCACCCTGGCCGGCGACGCCAACCCGGGCCTGATGTTCCAGGAGCCGGCGCTCTTCCCGTGGCTGACCGTCGACGCCAACGTGGAGGTGCCCCTCAAGCTGCGCCGGCTCCCCCGGGCCCAGCGCCGCGAGCGGGTGGCCGAGCTGCTGCGGACCGTGCACCTGGCCGACTTCGGCCGCAAGCGCCCGCACGAGCTCTCCGGCGGAATGCGGCAGCGTGTCGCGCTGGCCCGCACGCTGGCCCTGGACACTCCGGTGCTGCTGATGGACGAGCCATTCGGCGCGCTGGACGCGATGACCCGGGACATCCTGCACGACGAGCTGGAGCGGATCTGGTCCGAGCGCAAACTCTCGGTCCTCTTCGTGACGCACAACGTCCGCGAGGCGGCCCGACTGGCCGACCGGATCATCCTGCTCTCCAGCCGACCCGGCCGGATCATCTACTCCACCGAGGTGAACATCCCGCGCCCTCGTCGGATCGACTCCCCCGAGGTCGCCGCCATCGCCGCCGAGGTCACCGAGCGACTCCGTACGGAGGTGGGCCGCCATGGCCAGTGACACCCTCACCAGTTCGGCGCGTACCGACGCGGAGATCTCCGGGCTCGACGCGTTGGAGATCGCCGGCCGGGACAAGGAGGTCTCCCGGGGCGCCCGGATCTGGGCGGCCACCTGGCCCAAGCTCGCCGCGCTGGCCATCACCATCGCCGCCTGGCAGTTCGTGGTCTGGACGGGTTGGAAGCCGCCGTACTCGTTGCCGGGGCCGCTGGAGGTCGGCCGCGAGCTGATGACCCAGGTCCAGGGCCCGCAGCTCTGGGAAGGCATAGCCACCACGTTGCGTCGGGCCGCCGTCGGGTACGTCTTCTCGGTCGCCGTCGGCCTGCTGCTCGGCCTCGCGGTGGCCCGGTCCACGGTGCTGCGCGCCGCCATCGGATCGATGATCACCGCGTTGCAGACCATGCCGTCGATCGCCTGGTTCCCGCTGGCCATCCTGCTCTTCGAGCTGAGCGAGAAGGCGATCTTCTTCGTGGTGGTGCTCGGCGCGGCACCGTCCATCGCCAACGGCGTGATCTCCGGGGTGGACTACGTGCCGCCGCTGCTGCTGCGCGCCGGCCGCAACCTGGGCGCCCGAGGTCTCAACCTCTACCGGTACGTCATCGCACCGGCCGCCCTGCCGGCCATCGTCGCCGGCCTCAAGCAGGGCTGGGCGTTCTCCTGGCGCAGCCTGATGGCCGGTGAGCTGCTCGTGGTCGGCATCTCGCAGACCTCACTCGGCGCTCAGCTCACCTACTCCCGCGAGTTGTCCGACTCGCCCTGGCTGCTCTCCACGATGATCGTCATCCTGGTCGTCGGCCTGGTCGTGGACGCCGCGTTCGGCGCGGCGGACAAGGCGATCCGGCGTCGCTGGGGCGTACTGGACCAGGCTGGTCAGTGACGTGTTCGTCTCCGCGCGCAGCGACTACGCGCTCCGGGCGATGCTCGCCGTCGCCGCCGCCGCTGGTGGCGGCGACGGCGACAGGGTCGGCGAGTTGGTGAAGGCGGCCAGCCTGGCCGAGGTGCAGGACATCCCGCTCAGCTTCCTGCAGGGGATCCTGCTCGACCTGCGCCGGGCCGGCCTGCTGCACAGCCATCGCGGCGCCGACGGCGGGTACGCGCTGACCCGCCCAGCCGACGAGATCACCGTCGGCGACGTGCTGCGCGCGGTCGGCGGCTCGCTCACGACGGTGCGCGGTCTGCCGGCCGAGCGGGCCGGCTATCACGGAGTGGCCGCCGGGCTCACCGACGTCTGGCTGGCGGTGCACGGTGCGATCGCCACGGTCGTCGACAGCACCACCCTGGCCGACCTGCTCACCCAAGCCCCGAGTCCGGTCAGCACCGACGCACCGCTCTCATGATCGCGCTCGATCATTGATGTAGTGGCCTCGCCCGCGCGGCGAGGGGCCTACTTCCTGGATCGAGCACGATCGTGAACGGGGGCGCCGCGCTCGGGCGGCGGCGTTCGCGCTCGGGCGGCGGCGTTCGCGCACGGGCGGCGGCGTTCGCGCACGGGCGGCGGCGTTCGCGCACGGGCGGCGGCGTTCGCGCACGGGCGGCGGCGTTCGCGCACGGGCGGCGGCGTTAGCGCACGGGGCGCGACCGAGGAGGACGTGTTGGTGATGTGGTCGGGTCGGTGCCCCGCCGACCCGACCACATCTCGTACCGATCCTGACCGGGCCTGCCCCTCCTCCGGCACCGGTAGGCCGGTCGCCGCTCAGCCCACGTGTGCGGTCGCCGGGCCGAGGCCCGGGTCGCCAGGACTGTGCAGCTCCACCAGACCGGCGGGAGCATTACCCGCCGGGGTGGCATGCCAGGGTGCGAAGGCCGCGACCATGGCGAGCAACAACCCGGCGAGCGCGACCGCGACCACCAGGATCAGTTCGCGCAGTGCGCCCGAGCCGGCTTCGCCCGCCATGGTCACCCCTCCCGTGCCGGGCCCCCCGCCCGGCTTCCCCCGAGGGTCAGCCTCGACCACGACCGGCCGGGGCGCAGTCGGCCAGCCGACCCAGCGGAGGCTGATTACCGACTCAGCAGAGCGGGCCGCCCGGCGCCGCCGGCTGACCGGTCGGGCGGCACGGGACAGCCGACCGGCCCGGCGGCACGGCCCGCTGAGCGGCCGGCGGCACGGCCCGCTGACCGGCCGGCGGCACGGCCCGCTGAGCGGCCGGCGGCACGGCCCGCTGAGCGGCCCGGAACACCGCGCAGACAGAACCGACCCGCCCCGCCGAAGCGGAACGGGTCGGTCGACGCGCAGAAGATCAGACGGTACGGGGGCGGCGCGGGCGACGGGACCGGCCCGACGCGCGGTGCACCGGCCGGGCGCCACCGTCGGTGGTCGCGCCGCCGGAGGTGCGGACCCGAGCGGCGGGCGCCGGCGGAGCGACGATGGTCACCGGCACGCCGGACGGCTCGCGGGCACCGGTCACCCGGGCCAGCGCGCCGTCACCCGGGCGCACCTGGACCGACTCGGGCCGGATGCCGGCGGTGGCCATCAGTCGGGACACGTCCCGACGCTGCTCCGGCAGGACCAGGGTGACCACGGAACCGGACTCGCCGGCCCGGGCGGTACGGCCGCCCCGGTGCAGGTAGTCCTTCGCCTCGGTCGGCGGGTCCACGTTGACCACCATGTCCAGGCCGTCCACGTGGATGCCACGGGCCGCCACGTCGGTGGCGACCAGGGCGGTCACCTGACCGTTGCGGAACTGCTCCAGGATCCGGGTGCGCTGCGGCTGGGACTTGCCGCCGTGCAGCGCGGCCGCGCGTACGCCCTTGGAGAGCAGTTGGCGGGCCAGCCGGTCGGCGCGGTGCTTGGTGCCCATGAACAGGATGGTGCGGCCCTCACGGGCGGCGATCCGGGTCAGCGCGTCGGGCTTGTCCGCGGCGTCGACGTGCAGCACGTGGTGGGTCATCGCGGTAACCGTCGCGGTGCCCGGGTCCACCGAGTGGGTGACCGGGTTGCTCAGGAAGCGACGGACCAGCCGGTCCACGCCGCCGTCCAGGGTCGCGGAGAAGAGCATCCGCTGCCCCTGCGGTGCGACCTGCTCCAGCAGCTTGGTGACCTGCGGCAGGAAGCCCATGTCGGCCATCTGGTCGGCCTCGTCGAGCACGGTGATCTCGACCTGGTCGAGCCGGGCGTCGCCACGGTTGATCAGGTCGTGCAGCCGGCCGGGGGTGGCGACGACAACCTCGGTGCCGGCACGCAGGGCGTCCGCCTGCCGCTGCAACGACAGCCCGCCAACGACGGTGGCGCAGCGCAGCCCGACAGCGCGGGCGTACGGGGCCAGGGCGGTGGTGACCTGCTGAGCCAGTTCGCGGGTCGGCACCAGCACCAGGGCCAGCGGGCGACCCGGCCGGGCCTTACGGCCGGCGGTGCGGGACAGCAGCGGAAGCCCGAAGGCGAGGGTCTTGCCGGAGCCGGTACGACCCCGGCCCAGCACGTCCCGGCCGGCGAGCGAGTCGGGCAGCGTCGCCGACTGGATCGGGAACGGCTCGGTGATGCCCTGCGCGGTCAGCGCGGTGAGCAGCGCCGGCGCCAGACCGGTATGAGCGAACGAAGGAATAACTGTGGTCATGCGGAAGCCTTCCTCGACGCGGCACGTGTCGAGGGAGGGCGCCGAAGTCGGCGCTGTCACCGGCGGAAAAAGGCCGCCAGGACTCACAAGCACGAACCGAAAGGGAGTACAGGCCGGCCCGCCGCCGGGCTGCCGCCTGCGTACGCAGGCGGCAGCGGGGCGGGCCGGTCCCGTCACCGTCACACCCGGAGGGCACGACAGGTAATGCTGACCGATCCGAAGATCAGAGCGGGCGGATGTTCTCCGCCTGCGGGCCCTTCTGGCCCTGGGTCACCTCGAACTCGACCCGCTGGTTCTCGTCCAGGCTCCGGTAGCCGGAGGACTGGATCGCCGAGAAGTGGGCGAAGACGTCAGCGCCGCCGCCGTCCGGGGTGATGAAGCCGAAGCCCTTGTCAGCGTTGAACCACTTCACGGTGCCAATAGCCATGTGTTTCGTCTCCTTGACGGAACGTCGGACACGCACTTGTTGCGTGCCCGAAGAGGAGCGCTCCGCGCGGGGATGCGCGAATCGCCTGTCGCTTCTGGTCGCCCCGCCCGGAGAACTCCGGACACAACAAAGAGCGCCTGGGGCCACAATCCCGCCAGGCGCACACAGAGTCTCTGGTAACCAAAACTGCAACCCGGTCAACCTACCACGGTTTTCCCCGCAGTAGTCAATGTTGGGCAGAATCCTCGGGCAACTGGGCGATCATGGCGGTGAGGCCCGTCACATCCAGCAGGTCGGCGGGCCGGACGGTCACCCCGTGCCGGACGTAGTGGAACGCCGCGCCCACCCGGTCGACCGGCACGCCGGCCAACTCCGCCCAGGCCAACCGATACACGGCCAGCTGTACGGCGGCCACGTCGGCCGCCGTACCGGTGGGCTGCGCGCCGGTCTTCCAGTCGACCACGTCGAACCGGCCACCCGGCCGGGCGAAGACCGCGTCCATCCGGCCCCGCACCACCACTCCGGCGATCACCGTGGCGAACGGCACCTCCACCTCCACCGGTGACCGGTCGGCCCACTCGCTGGCCAGGAACCGCTCCTGGAGCTCGACCAGCGCCTCGTCGGGTGCGGCATCGGCGTCGGCGGCGCCGGGCAGCTCGTCCAGGTCCAGCAGGCGGTCGGCGCCGAAGCGCTGCTCCAACCAGGCATGGAAGGCGGTGCCTCGACGGGCGTACGGGTTGGGCTCGGCCGGCACCGGACGGCGCAGCGTACGGGCCAGCGCCGCCGGATCCCGCCGCAACGCGACCAGCTGGGTGACGCTCAGCGCCCCGGGCAGCGCCACCTCGACCGCACCGGAGAGCCGGGTCAGCTCGGCGCGCTCCGCCAACAGCAGGTCCGCCTCACGCTGCCAGCGCGCCACCTCCGGATCCACCTCCGGCTCAGCCTCCGACCCGACCGGAGCCACCGGCCCGGCGAGCGCCGACCCGACCGGCGCCACCGACCCGGGAGGCACCGGCCCGACCGGCGCCACCGGCCCGACCGCCGCCGGCCCGGGAAGCACCGGCCCGACCGGCCCGGGAAGCACCGCCGCCGGACCGTCGGCCATCAGGCGACGCACCAGCCCGGCGGCCTCGGCCAACGCCGGCCGGCGACCGCCCAGCGGGTCGGCCGGCCACTCCGCGCGGAGCACCACCTCGGCCGTGGGGTTCGTCGCGTCGGGGGTCGGCTCCGGCGCCCACGCGTCGATCAGGTGCCCCGGCCCGCCGTCGAGGCAGGCGTCGTACACCTCACGCAGGAAGACCGACGGACCTCGCGGTCGCTTCGTGCCCTCCCCCCACCAGTAACCGGAGCAGAGCAGCAGCCGGCGCGGCCGGGTCACCGCCACGTACGTCAGCCGGCGTTCCTCCCGCTCGTCGTGGGCCCGCCACGCGTCGGTGAAGTCGGTCACCGCCCGCGCCACGGCCCGCTGGTCCCCCGCCTCGTCGAGCGCCAACTCGGGCAGCCCGTCGGCGTCGCCGCGCAGCGGGAACGGCAGCACGCCCAGCCCACCCAGCCAGTGGTCGGAGTTGCGGACCGGCCCCGGCCACAGCCCACGACTGAGCCCGGCCACCGCCACCACGTCCCACTCCAGGCCCTTGGCCGCGTGCGCGGTGACCACCTGCACCGCGCCTTCCACCACCTCGACCTCGCCCGGCGCCAGACCGCGCTCCTCGTCCTCGGCGGCGGCCAGGTAGGACAGGAAGCCGGACAGGGTCGCGCCGGGCGTCTCCCCGCTGAACCGGGCCGCCACGTCGCCGAGCGCGTCCAGGTGCCCCCGGGCCAGACCCGCGTCGCCGGCGCCGTCCCGGCCGGCCCGCACCGCGACCTCCACGTCCAGGCCGATGGTCCGCTCGATGTCCGCGATCAGGTCCGGCAGCGCCTGGTCCAGTCGGTAGCGCAGCAGCGCCAACTCCCGGCCGTACGCGCGCAGCCGCGCGAACCCCTCCGCCGAGTACGCCTGCGCCGGCCCCAGGTCGGCCAACGCCTCCACCAGGGTCGCCTCGTCCAACAGGTCGGGGCTGATCTCCGAGGCCTCGTCGGCGGCCACCTGTCGCCGGGCGTTCGCGATGGCCCGAGCCCGTCGGTGCAACGCCACCAGGTCACGCGGCCCGATCCGCCAACGGGCGCCGGTGAGCAACCGCAGCAGCGCGGCGCCGTCGGTCGGGTCGGCCAGTACCCGCAGCGTGCAGACCACGTCGCGTACCTCGGGGGTGTCCAGCAGGCCACCCAGACCGACCACCTCGACCGGAAGGCCCCGCTCACGTAGCGCCGACTCGATCGCCGGGATCTGGCTGCGTACCCGGACCAGCACGGCGGTCGTCGGGCGCCGCGCCACCGGGATGTGCTCCGGGGCGGCGCCCGGCATCCCGGCCGCTCCGCGCCAGGCGGCGAGCACGCTGTCGGCGATCCAGTCGGCCTCGTCGGCGTACGTGGGCAGCATCGCGCAGTGCACGGTGCCGCCGGCCGCACCGCCCGGGCTGCGGTGCGGGATCGGGTCCCGGACGGTCAGCGCGGAGCGCAGCTCCGGCACCCGGGCGCCCGCAGCCCGCAGCGGGGTGGAGAGCGCGTTCGCCACCCGGAGGATCTCCGGCCGGTTGCGCCAACTCGTGGTGAGCCCCAGCGCCGGGGCCGGCTCACCGTTGGCGCGGGCGAACTCGGTGGGGAACCGGTCCAGGGTGCCCGCGCTGGCCCCCCGCCAGCCGTAGATCGACTGGCACGGGTCGCCCACCGCGGTCACCGGGTGCCCGCCACCGAACAGCGCGTTGAGCAACACCACCTGGGCGTGGCTGGTGTCCTGGTACTCGTCGAGCAGCACCACCCGGAAGCGGTCCCGCTCGATCACACCGACCCCCGGGTGGTCCCGGGCCACCCGGGCCGCCCGGGCGAGCTGGTCGGCGAAGTCCATCGCCTCGAAGTCCTCCTTGCGCCGGGCGTACGCCCGCACCAGCGGCAGCAGACGCAACCGGGTCTGCTGGAGGGTGAGCGCCTTGCGCACGTCGGCGTACACCCGGCCCGGCCGGGACTGCACCTCGGCGAAGAACCGACCGGTCCAGGCCGCCAGGTCGTCCGGCGCGACCAGATGCTCGTCCAGCTCCCCGGCGAGCGCCAGCACCGCGTCGGTGATGGTGCTCGGCATCCGGTCCACCTCGGACATGTCGCCGTCGTAGTTGCGCACCAGCAGGTCGACCAACTGCCAGCGGGACGCCTCGGTGAGCAGCCGGGTGGACGGCTCGTAGCCGGCCCGCAGCCCGTGCTCGGTGACGATCCGCCCGGCGTACGAGTGGTAGGTGGAGACGGTGGGCTCGCCCGCGAGCGGATCGTCGAGTGGGTCCCGTCCCTGCCGGCCGAGGCGGCGGATGAGCTGGTCGAGCCGGGTTCGTACCCGATGGGCCAGCTCGCCGGCCGCCTTGCGGGTGAAGGTCAGCCCGAGGATCTGCTCCGGGCGCACGTACGAGTTGGCCACCAGCCAGACCACCCGCGCGGCCATCGTCTCGGTCTTGCCCGACCCGGCGCCCGCGACCACCAGCAGCGGCTCCACCGGAGCGGCGATGATCGCGGCCTGCTCCCGGGTGGGCGCCGGCAACCGCAGCAGCTTGGCCAGCTCCACCGGGGTGTACCGGGGGCCGGAGTCCGCGAGCCGGGGCGTCGGCGCGGGACCCGCGCCGAACAGGGTGGGCTGACTCACCGTGCCGTCTCAGTTCCCAACACCGGCGCACTCCTCGCCCTCACGGGTGCCGTCCCAGGTCGCGACTGGGCTCGCACGCTCACTCCTCACCCTCACGGGTGCGCCGGACGGTGGGCGGCTCGACGACCTGGCGCCCCTGCCCGGAGACCGGGCAGCTGGTGCGCACCGGGCAGACCCGGCACTTCGAGTTGGCCACCGCCGCGAACGTGGCGGCTGCCATCGTATCGGCGGTCCGCCGGACCAGCGCGGTCGCCCAACCGGCCGCCGGCCCCTCGCTGGCCGCCGGCTGATTCTGCTCCCTGGCGTCCTTGGCGGAGGTGCCGAGCTGCACCAGCGCGGCACCCCCGGACTCGTCACCGAACTCGGCGAACGCCCCCGCCTCCACCGCCGCCTGGTACGCGCCGAGCTGCGGGTGCTCCGCCAGGTCGGTGCCGGTGACAGCGGTGGACTTGCCGGTCTTCAGGTCGATCACCACGAGCCGCCCGGCCTCGTCGACCTCCAGCCGGTCGACCCGACCGGTCAGGTCGACGGGCCGGTTCGGGTCGTCCAGGCGGACGGCGAACTCGTGCTCGATAGCGAGCAACCGACGCGGGTTGGTGGCCAGCCAGCGCAGCAACTTGTCGACCATCGCCTCGGCGCGTTCCCGCTCCGGCTCGGCCATCCACCGGGCCGCCAACTCGATCGCGTCGAACCGGGCGGCCACGTAGTCGAGCAGCGCACCCCGGTCGGCACTGGCGTCCTCGGCGAGCATCGCGGCGGCGTGCACCAGGTTGCCCACCCCCTGCGCGGTGCTGGTCGGGCCGCTGCCGCCGTGCCGTTCCAGCAGCCACCGCAGGCTGCACCGCAGCGCGCTCTCCATGGCCGACGGGGTGACCCGCACCGGCTCGCCGTCGTCGACGAGCGGCCGGTCGTCGGAGAGCACCCGCAGCCCCCACCAGTCGTCGGGGTGCGCACCGGGCACCCCGGCGGCGGCGAGCCGGGCCAGTTCGACCGCCGCGGCGCGCCGCCGGGCCGCCGGGGCCGCCGGGTCGGTGATGGCGGTACGCAGTTCCGCGACCAACGCCGGCAGGGTGAGCGCCCGGGGTGGACGGGTCACCGGCAGTGCCCCGGGGCGGTCCGGCTCCTCGTCGGTCTCGCCCGCCGCGGCGCCGCCCCCGGTGCCGCCCGGGGACCGCTCGGTGCGGGGACCGGGCGGCGGGGTCGTCGTCGGGCTCGCCGTCGGCGGCAGACCCTGCGGGGTCGGCGTTGGGGGCAGGCCCTGCGGGGTCGGCGTTGGCGGCGGGGTCGGCGTTGGCGGGGTCGGCGTTGGCGGGGTCGGCGTTGGCGGCGGGGTCGGCGTTGGCGGGGTCGGCGTGGGCGGCGTTGGCGGCGGGGTGCTCGGGCCCAGCTCGTGCAGGAACCGGCTGGGCTGCTCCTCGTGGTCGTCACCGCCGACGGCGGCCGACGCCACGGCGCTGACCAGCAACCGGTGCCGGGCCCGGCTGATGGCGACGTGGAAGAGCCGGCGCTCCTCGTCCAGCAACGCCGAGGTCTGACCCACCACGTTCGCCGCGGTCGCGCCGTCGACCGACCGGCCGGCCAGCACGTCGACCAGCCGCTCGGAGCCGAGCAGGCTGCCGCGCAGCCGCAGGTCCGGCCAGATGCCCTCCTGCACGCCGGCCACCGCGACCAGATCCCATTCCAGGCCCTTCGCGGCGTGCGCGGTGAGCAGGCGTACCGCCGCACCCCGGTCGGCGGTCGGGGCGATGGTGTCGGCCGGCAGGTCCTGGGCGAGCACGTGGTCGAGGAAGACCTCGGTGCGTGCGCCGGGCAGCCGGTCGGTGAACCGGGCCGCCGCGTCGAAGAGGACCAGCACGGCGTCCAGGTCGCGGTCGGCCGCCTCGGCCCGCCGGCGCCGGGCCAGGTCGCCCTCGCCGGCCTCCGGACGCCCCTGGTTGATCGCGCCGGCCCACCGCTCGGCGAGGCCACTGGCGTGCCAGACGGCCCAGAGCACGTCCTCGGCCGTCGCACCCGGCCGACCGGCGGCTTCGCGTGCGATGGCCAGCAGCCCGGCCACCGCCTGTGCCGGCTCCGCCCAGCGGCGCTCGATGCCGGCCAACTCCTCCGGGTCCTGCAACGCCTCGACGATCAGCTCCCCGGAGGGGCGTCGGTCACCGCCGGCCAACGCGAGCGCACGCAGGCCCTGCCGCAGCCGCCGCTCGGCCAGCGGGTCGGCCCCACCCAGCGGCGAGTGCAGCAGCGCGACGGCCGCCTCCTCGTCGAGTCGTTCCGGCTCCAGCGCGCAGCGCAGCAGGAGCAGCAGCGGCGCGACCGCCGGTTGCAGGTGCAGGGGCAGGTCTTCGCCGTGCACCACGGTGGGTACGCCGGCAGCGTGCAGCGCCCGTCGCAGGGTGGGCAGCTGCAACGCGGTCGACCGCACCAGCACCGCCATCCGTGACCAGGGCACGCCGTCGAGCAGGTGGGCCGAGCGCAGCGCGTGGGCCAGCCAGGCGGCCTCGCTGGTCGCCGAACGGAACGTGTGCACCTCGACCACGCCGGGCGGCGCGTCCGGCAGCGGGTGCAGCCGACGGTGCGCGGCCGGACCCCGCAGCCGGCGACCCAGCCGGGCGATCGCCGCGAGCAGACCTGGCCCGGCCCGGTACGACGTGGTCAGCAGCACCTGTGCGGCCGGCGCGCCGGAAGCCGTCCGGAAGCGGTGCGGGAACGTCGCCACCCCGGCCGGGTCGGCGCCCCGGAAGGCGTACGTGGACGAGTCCGGGTCGGCGAACGCGACAAGCGACTTGCCGCCCCCGGCGATGACCGAGAGCAACTCCTGTTGGGCGGGGTCGGTGTCGGCCAGCTCGTCCAGGTAGACGTGGGCGAGCCGACGGCGCTCGGCGGCCAGCAACTCCTCGTCGTCGCGCAGCAGCCCGGTGGCCGCGCGGACCAGCTCCGCCGGGTCGTACGCGATGGAGCCCCGGTTGCTGACGTCGCGCAGCGCGAGCACGGCGACGTACTCCCGGAGGAAGCGGGCGGCGGCCGGCCAGTCGGCGCGGCCGAGCTTCTCACCCAGCCGGGCCAGGTCCATCGGGCCCACGCCGCGCTCGGCGGCGCGCATGAGCAGGTCGCGCAGCTGGCCAGCGAACGCTCGGGTCCGCAGGGCGGGACGCAGGTCGGTCGGCCAGCCGACCGGGTCGTCCTCGGGCTCCTCGCCCACCACGTCGAGCAGCTCACGGATGATCAGATCCTGCTCGGGGCCGGTGAGCAGCCGGGGTGACGGTTCGCCCCGCTCGGCGGCGGCGCGGCGGAGCAACCCGAAGGCGTACGCCGGGAAGGTGCGCACCAGCGGCTCGCGCAGCACGCGGTGGCCGTCCTGCGCGATCCGGGCCTCGATGCGCTGCCGCAGGGCGGTGGCGCCTCGGCGGCCGAAGGTCAGCACGAGGATTCGTTCGGGGTCGACCCCCTCGGCCACCCGAGCGGCGACCGCCTCGACCAGGGTGCTGGTCTTGCCGGTGCCCGGGCCACCGAGGACGAGCATCGGCCCGTCGGTGTGCCCGACCACCTCGGCCTGCACCGGATCGGCCCGCCAGCCACCGTCACCGACGGCCAGCCCAGGCCCGGCCACGCCATCGGGCCCACCCGACGCGCCGACACCGCTCCCGGATGTGCCGCCGCTGGCGGGCACGGAAGCGCTGTCAGGCGTCGCCCCGTCCCCCCGCGACGGCCCTCCGGGCCGCCGCACCAACCGGTACGCCTGCATCAGCTCATCCCATCAGACCCATACGACACCCACCCACCCAAACCCCACCCCACCACCGCACCCCATCCACCCCCGTCGATCATGGAGTTAGCGACGCGACACGCCGACAACGACGTCGCTAACTTCATGATCGACGCGGACGAGGCGGGGGTGGGGGCGGGCAGGCGGGTCAGGTTAGGTGGGATTCCAGGACGTTGAGGGCCTCGGTGACTGTGGTGGTGACCGTCAGGAGGTCGCGGCCGGCGGGCTTGAGGAAGGTCTGGTCGGCCAAGCCGTCCAGCCAGTCCAGCAGGGGGCGGTAGAAGCCGTCGGTGTCGATCAGCACCATCGGCTTGGTGTGCAGGGCGAGGGTGGCGGTGGTCCAGACCTCGAACAACTCGTCCAGGGTGCCCAGCCCGCCGGGCAGGGTGAGGAAGGCGTCCGACTTGTCGATCATCAGGGTTTTGCGGCTGGCCATCGAGTCGGTCACCAGCAGCTCGTCCGAGGCCAGGTCGGCGACTTCCAGATCGACCAGCGACTGCGGGATCACGCCGAGGGTGCGTCCACCGGCGGATCGGGCGCCGTCCGCCAGCGCGCCCATCATGCCGACGCAGCCACCACCGCTGACCAGCGTGTGCCCGCGCCGGGCCAGCTCCGCGCCGGTCTCGGCGGCCAGGTCCAACCAGCGCTGATCGAGGGTACGGGAGGAGGCGCAGAAGACGCAGATCGCCGCCATCAGTCCTGGTCCCGAGCCTGAACGGCTGCGGCCTGCTGGTCTGCCCCGGTGCGGGCGACGGCCTCCTCGCGGACCGCCTCCTGCTCGGCGGAGAGCGCGGCCTCCGACGCGACGATGTAGCGGACCGCTTCGTTGACGTCGTCGGTGAGACAGATCAGGTCCAGGTCGACCGGCCCGATCTTGCCGGTGGCGGCCATCGTGTCGCGCAGCCAGTCAAGCAGACCCTGCCAGTAGGCGACGCCCATGAGCACCACCGGGAACCGGGTGACCTTGCCGGTCTGCACCAGCGTGAGCGCCTCGAACAACTCGTCCATGGTGCCGAACCCGCCGGGCAGTACGACGAACGCCTGGGCGTACTTGACGAACATCGTCTTGCGGGCGAAGAAGTAGCGGAAGTCGATGGCCAGGTCGACCCAGTCGTTGATGCCCTGCTCGAACGGAAGCTCGATGCCGAGCCCCACGGAGAGACCGCCGGCCTCGCTGGCACCGCGGTTGGCGGCCTCCATCACTCCGGGCCCACCTCCGGTGATCACCGCGTAGCCGGCTCGGGCCAGTGCGCCGCCCAACCGCTCGGCCAACTGGCACTCGGCGCTGTCCGGCGCGCTGCGCGCGGAGCCGAAGACGCTGACCGCCGATGGCACGTCGGCGAGGGTGTCGAAACCCTCGACGAACTCGGCGAGGATGCGCAGCGCGCGCCAGGCGTCCTTGGTCTTCCAGTCGCCCCGCCCCCGTGAATCCAGCAACCGCTGGTCGGCGGTGCTGCTCGGGATCGCCCCTCTACGCAGGGTGACCGCGCCGCGATGCCGCTCCTGTCCTGGACCGCGACCGGCCTCCCGCCCGTTGTTCTGGCTCATGGAGCAACCGTAGTGGAGCAGCACCGGCCGGGTGCGCGGGGCGGGGACGCCGAGAAATTGTTCGGGATCATGGGCAACTATTCGGCGCTCCCGTACGTCTTACTATTCACATACCGGGTATGCCCGGGCGCGCGCCTTCGGGGGAGGAGACAGCGTGATCAGCAACAACGAGATGATCCGGATCCGTCGCCAGATGCAGCGACGGATCCAAGACGTGGTGGCCGAGCGCCGCCGCACCCGGCAGCAGGACGCAACCCCCACCTCCCCCACCCCATCCGGAACCGATCAAGAGGTTTGCGTCGCCGACAACGGGCCCGGCTGACGCAAACCTCTTGATCACCGGGGCGACCGGACGCGACGGGGCGACCAGGGTCAGGCCGGGGCTAGCCAGCGGTGCAGGGTTGCCGCGCCGTCGCGGATCTTGCTGATCTCGACGTGCTCGTCGGGGTGGTGGGCGAGGTTCGGGTCGCCCGGGCCGAAGTTCAGCGCGGGGATGCCCATCGCCGCGAACCGGGCCACATCCGTCCAGCCCAGCTTGCCGATCGGCGCGGCGCCGACCGCCGCCAGGAACTCCTTCGCCGGGGCCGCCTCCAGCCCGGGCGCGGCGCCGGCAGCCGTGTCGGTGACGGTCACCTCGAAGCCGGCGAACACCTCACGCAGGTGCGCCTCGGCCTCGGCCGGGGTGCGATCCGGGGCGAACCGGTAGTTGACCTCGACCTCACAGTGATCGGGGACCACGTTGCCGGCCACCCCACCGTTGATCCGCACCGCGTTCATGCCCTCGCGGTAGTCGCAGCCGTCGATGGTGACCCGGCGCGCCTCGTACGTCTGGAGGCGGCGCAGCACCTCACCGGCGGCGTGGATGGCGTTCACCCCGTGCCAGGAGCGCGCCGAGTGGGCGCGTACGCCGGTCGTGGTGACCACCGAGCGCATGGTGCCCTGGCAGCCGGCCTCGACGATGCCGTACGTCGGCTCCAGCAGCACCGCGAAGTCCGCCTGCAGCCACTCCGGGAAGGCTTGGGCGACGAGGTTGAGCCCGTTGTACCGGGACTCGATCTCCTCGGCCTCGTAGAAGAAGTACGTCACGTCGTAGCGCGGATCGGGCAGGGTCACCGCCAGGTGCAGCGCGTACGCGGTGCCGGACTTCATGTCGGAGGTGCCACAGCCGTACATCAGGTCGCCGCGCATGGTCGACGGGAAGTTGTTGTTCAACGGCACCGTGTCGAGGTGCCCGGCCAGCACGACACGTTGGGACCGACCGAGGTCGGTACGGGCCATCACCGTGTTGCCGTGCCGGTGGGTGGTCAGGTGCGGTACGCCCCGCAGCACCTCTTCGACACAGTCGGCGATCGCCTTCTCGTTGAGGGACACGGACTCTATGTCGACCAGAGCGCGGGTCAGCTGCACCGGATCGGCGAGGACCTCGGGGGTAAGCGGGTTCTCCATGGTTCGCACGGTACCTTCAGGTCTGTCAGCGCGAGGAGCGAGCCGAGGTCAGCCCGGCCGTGACCGAGAGGTGTAACAGTGACGTCCGCAGATTCCGCCTGGGGCATCGGCCTGGCTACGGTCACCGCCGACGAGCAGGTGCTCGATACCTGGTACCCGACCGGCAAGCTGGGCCTGGGCGAGCTGCCGCTGGTCGCCGGCGAGGACAAGGCGGACGTGCTCGACCTGCCGCCGGCCGCGCTCGGTGACCGGCCCCTGCCTGGTCTGCGTACCGTGCAGGTGGTCACCGTGATCGGCTCGCTGGACGACCCGATCAAGGACGCGTCCGACGCGTACCTCCGGTTGCACCTGCTCTCGCACCGCCTGGTGCGACCCAACCAGCTCAACCTGGACGGCATCTTCGGCAAGTTGGCGAACGTGGCCTGGACGTCCGCCGGGCCGTGCCCCCCGGAGCGGGTGGACGAGTTGCGGGTGATCGAGCGGGCCGCCGGCCGGCACCTGGCGGTGTACGGGGTCGACAAGTTCCCCCGGATGACCGACTACGTGGTGCCCTCCGGGGTGCGGATCGCCGACGCCGACCGGGTCCGCCTCGGCGCCCACCTGGCCGCCGGCACCACTGTGATGCACGAGGGCTTCGTGAACTTCAACGCCGGCACCGTCGGCACCTCGATGGTCGAGGGGCGGATCGTGCAGGGCGTGCTGGTCGGCGACGGTTCCGACATCGGCGGTGGGGCCTCCATCATGGGCACCCTCTCCGGCGGCGGCACCGACAAGATCAGCATCGGTGAGCGGAGCCTGGTCGGCGCGAACGCCGGCGTCGGCATCTCGCTCGGCGACGACTGTGTGGTCGAGGCCGGCTGCTACATCACCGCCGCGTCGAAGATCACGCTTCCCGACGGCCGGGTGGTCAAGGCCCGCGAGCTGTCCGGCGTCGACGGCCTGCTGTTCTGGCGCAACTCGGTCACCGGCGGGCTGGAGGCCCGGCCGCGCACCGGCCGGGGCATCGAGCTGAACGCCGCCCTGCACGCCAACGACTGACGGACCCGCCGGGTCCGCGGCACTCGGCCGCGGACCCGGACGGGGTACGCCTCAGCGCAACCGGTACGCCTGGATGATCCGTTGGGTCACCGTGTTACCGGCGGTGTCCCGGGCGGTGGCCCGCAGCGACGCGTAGCCGGGGCCGGCCGGATGCCGCAACAGGGCCGCCCAGCCGTCCGCCGAGGTGCGGACCAGCTTCGCCTTGCTCCAGGTCTTCCCACCGTCGTAGGAGACGTCGACGGTGAGCTTTTCCACCCGGTTGGCCGGCGCACCGGGCTGCCGCTGCACCCGAACCGGGACGATGAAGCCCTGCCCGGCCGGAGCGCTGTTGTCCACCCGCAGTGGCGGCGCGAAGCGGATCGCCGACAGGGGCAGTCGAACCGGCGTCTCACCGGCGACGTGCCGCGACCGGAAGGTCCAGCTGGACTCCACCTCGGTGCTCAGGTCGGTGAAGCTTCGCTTGGACGACGTGACGAGCCGGTAGTCCGCCGCACCCGGTGGCACGGTGAACTGTCCGTAGCCGGCGTACTCGCTCTCGCCGACCAGCTTGCCGTCGCGCCAGAGCTTGGTGTGCTCACTGTCGCTCAGCGAGCCGCCCGGGTGCCCGGCCGCGTCGCTGAAGATCGGCACGTCGACCAGGATGGTGTCGCCGACCCGGGTGACGCTCTGCTCGGGCCAGCGCGGGTTCGGGAAGGACGGTGCGTACGGCGCCTGGTTCCAGACCTCCTGCACCGTCCGCCCGGCCCGGTACGCGGTGGGGACGGAGAAGAGCACAGCCTTCGGGTTCAACCACCCATCCTCGTCCCGCGTTCCGAAGTAGATGTCGGATTCCCACTTCACGCCCTTTGTGTTGTAGTACTCGACCCGCTGGCCGGGCACGGCGGTGGGCAGGACCACGGCGGAGCCGCCGACGTTGTACTCCAGCACGGGGTACACGGTCCGCTCGGCCTCGATGCCCGGGTCGCCACCGCGGAACTTGTGCACGACGGTGGCCAGGTCCCGTCGGGCGTAGTCGCGGACGAACCCGGTGGGCATCCGGCCGGGGATCGCTTCGGCCAGCGCGTACAGGTACGGGCTGTCGGCCGTGTCCGGCTTGGTCCACTGGCTGCTCACGGTGCCGACGAACCGGTCCGCGGAGACCGGCTTGCCGAGCTGACCGCTGGTCAGGCCGGTGAACGTCTCCGCCCAGAGCCCGATGCCGTACCCGCTGCCGTCGGCGGCCGTGAAGTTGCCGCTGACGTCGATCAACTCCGGGGTGACGTTGCGGTCCGGAACGGTCATGCGTACCGGCTTGGCCCGGCGGGCGTCCACCACGATCCGGGTGTCCCGCTCGACGGTCACTTCGGGCTGCATCAACAGGGACATCCCCCGCTGCTCATCCTCGGGACCGGGCTCGAAGACGAGGCCGCTCAGGCCGTAGTGCCCCTTGGGCACCCGCACGGTGGCCACCCCGTCGGAACTGACGAGGTCCCAGGAGCCGTAGGTGTCCATCCCGACCAGCAGGGTCCAGTGGTCCGCCGTACGCGCACCGGCGCGGTTCAGGTGCTCCACGGTGAGCGTGTAGCTCTCCACCTCCCGGTTCACGGCCAGCGGGGTGACCGCGACCGCTGCCCCGGACCGGGCCACGATCCGCCCGGTCCAGTAACCGTCGGCGTCGCCGAGCCGGGTGTCCGTGGTGACGGTCGTGGCGGCCGTGCCGCCCGCCGGCACGGTGAGTTGGTTGGCGCCCAGCTGGAACAGGCCGGCCGGCAGTGCCCGACCGCCGGGGCCGGCACCCTCGATGCTCAGGTCCACGGTGACCGGGGCCGGACCGTCGTTGCGCCAGGTCACCGTGCGGGTGATCGGGGCGTCGTCATTGTGCGGCCAGAGCGTACGCCCGAACGAGACGCTCACCGGGTCGGTGGTGATCTGCTGGGTGATCGCGTGTGCGACGTCGATCCGCCCGGCACCCTGCTGGTAGGCGGTCTGGTCCGGGTGCGGCTTGGCGGCGGCCATCAGGGTGGCCTTGAGCCGGTCGGCCCGCCATCCCGGGTGCTGCTGGGCCAGCAGCGCGGCCGACCCGGCCACGTGCGGGGTGGCCATCGAGGTGCCGGAGAGCGTGACGTAGCGGTCCCCCACGGGATCGCCGATGGAGCCGTTGGCGGACCGCGCGGCGACGATGTCGACGCCGGGCGCGGTGATGTCCGGCTTCAACGCGTCGTCGCCGACCCGCGGGCCCCGGCTGGAGAAGTCGGCCAGCTCGTCGTCGCGGTCCACCGCACCCACGGCGAGCCCGGCGTCGGCGCTGGCCGGGGAGCCGACCGAGCCGTCCGAGCCGTCGTTGCCGGCGGCGAGGACGAAGAGCGTGCCGGTCTGGGCGGTCAGGGTCTGCACGGCCTCCTCGATCGGGTCGACCTCCGGGGTGTCCCAGCCGCTGAGGCTCATGTTGACCACGGCGGCCTTCTTCTCCACCGCGGCCCACTGCATGCCGGCGAGGATCGCCGAGTCGGTGCAGCCCACGTCCTCACAGACCTTGCCGTCGAGCAGCGTCGCGTCCGGCGCCACGCCCCGGTACTTGCCGCCGGAGGCCGCGCCGGTGCCCGCGATGGTCGAGGCCACGTGGGTGCCGTGGCCGACCGTGTCCCGAGCGTCGGCGACCTCGGTGAAGTTGCGCGCCTCGGCCACCTTGCCGGCCAGGTCCGGGTGGGTCGCGTCGACGCCGGTGTCCAGCACCGCGACGGAAACTCCCGCGCCGGTGAACCCGGCCGCCCAGGCCGCGGGCGCGCCGATCTGCGGCACGCTGTGGTCCAGCGTCACCCGTCGATAGCCGTCCAGCCAGATCCGCTCGACGCCCCCCGCCGCGTCGAGCCGGGCCCCAGCGGGACCAGTGGTGACCTTCGCCCACACCGCGCCGAGGGAAGACTTGTCGCTGTTCAGGGCGGCACCGCGAATCACCGGCAGGTCGCGGGTCAGCTGCGTGCCGGGCAGAGCGGCCTGGGCACGCCGGGCGGTACCCGTCGAGCCGTACGCCACCAGCAGCGGCAGGGTGTTGCGGTGGGCGTCGTCGTAACCCGCCTCAACCAACCCGGTGACGTCGAAGAGTCGCCGGTCCACTTTGCCGGAGCGCAGCAACGGCACCGCGTCCGTCGGCGTCACGGAGAGGCGCCCGCGCTCGCGCTGGATCAGGAACTGCACGTCCTCGCGGCCGGCGCCGGGCCGGACCGAGGCGCCGGAGGCGGTGACGGTGACCCGGTCACCGGTGATCAGCGTGACGGTGGTCGAACGGTTGGCGATGGGTCCACCCGGAGTGGACTGTGGACCGGTGCCGCCCGGTGGGGCGGGTGCGGCGGTTGCGGCTGAGACCGGAGCCGGCGCGGAGAGCGCCAGCGCGAACACGAGGCCGAGAGCGGCCAATCTTCTTCCCTGGTGCAACGGATCCTCCTCGTCAAGCGTCTTGATGGATGGAGTCACATTGACAACCCAGAATTGCATACTCGGTATGTAAAATGAAGGCCGAAATATGACGGACCCGCCACGAGCCGACGAACCGGGCCGGCATGATCGGGCGGTGACCTCCATGAAGGACAAGATGCTCGCCGGTGAGCCATACATCGCCGACGATCCCGAGATCATCGCCGACCTCGACCGGGCCGCCCGGCTGATGGAGCGCTTCAACACCAGTCCCGCGGCCGATCCGCAGGCCCGAATCGCGGCACTGCGGGAACTCCTCGCCGAACTGGGCGAGGACACCTGGATCCGCCCACCGTTCTACTGCGACTACGGCTGGCAGATCCGGATCGGCCCGCGCAGCTTCGTCAACTACAACGCCGTCTTCCTCGACGTCGCTCGGATCACCCTCGGCGCGGACGTCCAGGTCGGCCCGAACGTGCAGCTACTCACCCCGACGCACCCGGTCGAGCCGGGCCCGCGACGGGACAAGTGGGAGGCGGCCAAGCCGATCACCATTGGCGACAACGTGTGGCTCGGCGGTGGCGCGATCGTGCTGGCCGGCGTGACGATCGGCGCGAACACCGTCGTCGGCGCGGGCGCGGTGGTCACCCGGGACCTGCCCGCCAACGTGGTGGCGGTCGGCAACCCGGCCCGGCCGGTCCGTCAACTCGACTAGGGTGCGCCATCAGGACGTTGTTCAAGCGGGAACACGGAGGACAGCATGGGCACCATCCACATCGACCTCTTCGCGACACTCGACCTGGTCGCCCAGGCGCCGGGTGGTCCCGAGGAGGACCCCGAAGGCTTCCCGTACGGAGGGTGGCAGGCACCCCTGTTCGACGAGACGGGCGGCCGCCAGGTCATGGACGGCATGCGGGGCATGGACGCGCTGCTCCTGGGCCGCCGTACCTACGACATCTTCGCCGCGTACTGGCCCAACCAGACCGACGGCGTCGACGGAGGGATAGCCACCCTGTTCAACAGCATCCCGAAGTACGTCGCCTCGCGTGGCAACCCGGATCTGGACTGGACGGGCTCGACACACCTCGGACCCGACCTGGCCAGCGCCGTTCGCGCGGTGCGGGACAAGCACGAGAAGGTCCACGTGATCGGCAGCCTGAACCTGGTGCAGACCCTCCTGCACGAGCGACTCTTCGACCAGCTCAACCTGTGGATCTTCCCCATCGTGCTGGGCGTCGGCAAGAAGGTGTTCGACGGAGGCGAGGTGCCGGCCAACCTGACACTCCTCGAACCACCCGCCACGACCGACACGGGCGCGGTGCTCCTGCGGTACGGCCTCGCCGCCGGAACGCCCGGCACCGGCGACATGAGCCGCCCGAACCGCGGAGTAGCGGAGTAGCGGAGTAGCGGAGTGGCGTCCCGACGGTCCGCGGTCAGGCCGCCGGGGGCTCCGACAGTCGGACCACCAGGTCAGCCCGGTCGGCGGTGGGGGTGATCAGGGCGGCGTTCGACTCGTCGCTGCCCAGCGCCCACGCCCGCGCCTGCTCCGGAGACCGACCGAACGCCTCGTGCCGGGCGGTCAGCCGGCGGTGCCGCACCTCGGCGTCCAGGTCGAGAAACCACGCCTCGTGCAACAACGGCCGGATCTCCTGCCAGGGGAGATCCGGCAACAGCAGGTAGTTGCCCTCGGTCACCACCAGCCGGACCGACGGTGGCACTTCGATCGCTCCGGCCACCGGCTCCTCCAGCTCCCGGCGGAACTCCGGCGCGTAGACCGACGTCGGCTCCAACCGGTGCAGCCGGCGCAGCAGCGAGACGTACCCGTTGGCGTCGAAGGTGTCCACCGCGCCCTTACGGTCGGCGCGGCCCAGACGGACCAGCTGCGACTGCGCCAGGTGGAAGCCGTCCATCGGCACCAGGCGGGCCGCCGACCCGACCTCGGCGACGATCCGCTCGGCCAGGGTGGACTTCCCGGCGCCCGGCGCACCGGCGATGCCGAGCAGTTGTCGCGGGCCGGCCTCGGCAAGCACCAATGCCCGCGCCACCAACTCGTCGGCGGACAGCACCCGGGCCGGCGGCATCAGCCCAGAACCGGGTCGCTGATGGTGAACCGCGCCTGCACCGCCGCCTGCACAGTCTGCGGCTGCGGGTCCAGCTCGAGCTCCGGCGGGCCACCACCCGCCCCGGCGCCCCCGGCGAAGGCCGCACGGGCGAACATGGGCCGGTCGGCGGGGCCCGCGTCGGCCAGCTCGATCAACGAGGTGACCCGGGCGCCCAGCGCCTCCGCGTACTCCCGGGCCCGCAGCAACGCGTCGCTGATCGCGGCGTGCCGGGCCGCACGGTGGGCGGGGCTGTCCGGACGAAGCTCCCACCACGGGCCGGCCACCTCGACCTGGTCCTGGTCGGCGAGCCGGAGCATCAGCTCACCCAGCGCGGTGAAGTCGGTGACGGTGACGGTGGTGGTGACACTGCCGTGCCAGGCGACCACCCGCTCACCCGAACGCCGGGTCTCCGGCCGCACGCGCAGGTCGCCGGTCTCCCGCCGCGCCACCGCCGACCCGGAGCCGTCCAGCAGCACCCGGACCGCCGCGGCCCGCTCGGCCAACCGGGTCAGCGTCGCCTCCCGGTCCCGGTCACGGGCCGTCGCGGTGACCGCGAACCGGGCCAGCTCGGGCGGCACCTCCCGGTACGCCTCGCCGCGCACCTGCACCACCGGACTGTCCACCGCCATGCCCCTCAGCCTAGTCAGCCACGGGAAGCCACGCGGCGTAGGAAACCGCGCCCGGATCGACCTGACACCCGCTCAGGTGCCCACCGGCGCCGCCCAACTCGCGCAGCCAGGTCACCTCGGCGCCGTGGTCGCCGTCGGCCGCGAACCGCCGGGACTGACCGGTGAACCGCCGGTCCAGCAGCGCCGACCGGGCCGCCCTGGCCTCGGCGTAGCGGGCGATGAGCGCCGGCGCGTCGTCGGCCCGCAGGGCGGCGGCAAGCCCGTCCAGGAACGCGGAGACCTCGGCCAACTCGTGCAGTACCCGGTCCCGGTTGCCGAGCAGCATGTTCGCGGTCCGTTCCGCCGGAGTGCCGGCGACCCGCGTACCGTCGGAGAAGCTTCCCGCGGCCAGCGCCAGCACCGCGTCCCGCAGCGGCGCCCGCTGCGTCGCCCCGGCCAGCGCACCCGCCAGCAGGTGCGGCACGTGCGAGGCGAGCGCGGCCACCGAGTCGTGTGCCGGCGCGGCCATCGGCACGACCCGGGCGCCGAACAACTCCACCAGCAGCCCGGTCAACCAGCGGAAGGCAACAATCGCGGCACCGGGGGCTGGGCAGAGCACCCAGGCCGCACCGGCCAGCAGGGTCGGCGAGGCGGCGGTCAGGCCGGCGGACTCCGCGCCGGCCATCGGATGCCCGGGAACGAACCGTTGGGTGAGCCCGAGCCGATCGGCCGTCTCGGTCACCTCCACCTTGGTGCTGCCGACATCGGTGAGCACGCAGTCCGGCCCGGTCAGCTGGGCGACGCGGGCCAGCGTGTGCGGCAGGGTGGGCAGCGGGCCGCAGAGGAAGACCACGTCCCGGTCGGCCACGGCCTGCTCGATCGTGGCCGGGGCGACCACACCCCGGAGCTGGGCGCGCTCCCGGGTAGCCGGGTCCGGATCCCATCCGACGACGTCCAGGCCGGCGTCGGCCAGGCGCAGCAGCAGCGAGCCGCCGATCAGCCCGGTGCCGATCACGGCCGCGCGCACCCTGGCGTACCGCCCGGTCGTGCCGTCGGTCATCGCCGGGCCGCCCGGGGTCAGGCCCGGAGCCGGCCGGCGACAGCCGCGACGTGCTCGTCGGACTCGGTCAACGCAACCCGGACGTACTGCCCAGCGGTCGGGCCGTAGAAGACGCCGGCGGCGACCAGGATGCCGCGACGGGCCAGCCAGTCGACCGTCTGCCAGCAGTCCTCGCCTCTGGTCAGCCAGAGGTAGAGGCCCGCCTCGGAGTGCTCGACGGTGAACCCGGCACCGGTGAACGCCGCGGTGAGCACCTCCCGCCGGGCGCGGTAACGCTCCCGCTGCTCCTCGGCGTGTCGCTCGTCGTCCAGAGCCGCCACCATGGCCGCCTGCACCGGTGCGGGCACGATCATGCCCGCGTGCTTGCGGACCTTGAGCAGCTCGGCGACGAGCGCCGGGTCGCCGGCGACGAAGCCGGCCCGGTAGCCGGCGAGGTTGGACCGCTTGGAGAGCGAGTGCACGGCGAGCACCCCGGCATAGCTGCCCCCGCTGACCTGCGGAGACAGCACCGAAACCGGCTCGGCCGACCAGCCCAGTGGCAGGTAGCACTCGTCACTCGCGACCACCGCGCCACGTTCGCGGCCCCAGTCGACCACCTTGCGCAGGTGCGCCGCGGGCAGCACCCGGCCGGTCGGGTTGCCGGGCGAGTTGACCCAGACCAACCGGACCCGCGAGGTCGGCCCGACCGACGTGAGCGAGTCGGTACGGACGACGGTGGCGCCGGCCAGCCGGGCGCCGTCCTCGTACGTCGGGTACGCGACCGACGGCACCACCACAACGTCACCCGGGCCGATGCCGAGCAGGGTGGGCAGCCAGGCCACCAGCTCCTTCGAGCCGATGGTCGGCAGCACACCGAGACCGTCGACGCCAGCGCCACAGGCTCGGGACACCCACGCCGCGATCGCTGCCCGCAACGCCGGCGTGCCGGCGGTCAGCGGGTAACCGGGAGCGTCGGACGCGTCAGCCAACGCCCGCCTGATCACCTCGGGCACCGGGTCGACAGGCGTACCCATGGAGAGGTTGATCAGGCCCTCCGGATGCGCCGCGGCCAGCGTGGCCGCGGCGTCAAGGGTGTCCCAGGTGAACTCGGGCAGCCGCGACGAGACCGGCGCGGGCCGGTTCAGTGGCCCTCGCCGCGCGGCGGCTGCGCGGCGACGAAGGTGGCGTCCTTCTCCACCTTGCCGACCTTCGAGGCGCCACCGGGCGAGCCCAGGTCCTCGAAGAACTCGTAGTTCGCGCCGGTGTAGTCCTTCCACTGCTCCGGGACGTCGTCCTCGTAGAAGATCGCCTCCACGGGGCAGACGGGCTCACAGGCACCACAGTCGACGCACTCGTCGGGGTGGATGTAGAGCATCCGATTGCCCTCGTAAATGCAGTCGACCGGGCACTCCTCGATGCATGCCTTGTCGAGCACATCTACGCACGGCTCGGCGATGATGTAGGTCACCGGTCTTCTCCTCCGCAAGACTCGCCGCGATCTCCCGCGACGGTAAGAGCCTAGTATCTCGCCGGGGAGGGGGTCGATCGTGCTCCGACAGCAGGATGTGGGACACCGAATCGTGGTCCGCCGGATTGTGGGGATTCGCGAAGGCCGCCCGCAATTCTCCGATGCCCTTGGCGAGCTGGTCGAGCTGAGCGAGACTCATCTCACGCTGGCCACCGCGCAGGGGCCGCTACGGGTCCCGGTGGCGCAGGTCCACCGCGCCAAGCGCGTACCGCCGACCCGTCGGCCGACCGCCGCCGCGGTCGTGGCGCTGGAGCGGGCCGCCGACGAGGCCTGGCCGGCACCGACCCGGGGCCGGCTCGGTGACTGGCTGCTCCGATCGGCCGAGGGCTGGACCGGTCGCGCCAACTCGGCGCTGCCGATCGGCGACCCGGACCGTCCACTGGCCGCTGCGGTCGACGCGGTGGAGCGCTGGTACGCCGATCTGGGCCAACCTGCCTTGATCAACACGCCGCTGCCCCTCGCCGCACCGGTCGGCGCCGAACTGGACGCCCGCGGCTGGACCGCCCGCCCGCCGACGCTGGTGCAGACCGCGCCGCTCCCCCTCCTGGCCTCGACGCCGGCCGACGGGTCGGGCAGTGCGGTCGTCGAGCTGGCCACCGCGCCCAGCGACGAGTGGCTGGCCGTCGCCGCCGGCCGCAAGGGCGGCCTGCCGGACTCCGCCCGACACATCCTCACCGCCGTGAACCAGGTCCGCTTCGCCCACGTGTACGCCGACGACACCCTGGTGGCAGTCGGCCGCGGCACGGTGACCGGCCAGGGGCGCTGGCTGGGCCTCAGCCTGATCGAGGTCCTACCGGCGGCCCGCCGACAGGGGTTGGCCCGCCGCGTGATCCACGAACTGGCCGGCTGGGGCGCGTCCGCCGGCGCGACACACGCGTTCCTCCAGGTCGAGCAGCGCAACGAGGCGGCGGTCGCGCTCTACCAGCGGCTCGGCTTCGTCACCCACCACACCTACCTGACCCGAGTCGCCCCAAACTGACCCGCGGCGGCCGGGCGCCGAGGGTGGACCGGCGGGCCGGGCCGGGCGGGTGGTCAGCGGCGGACGACTCGGCGGGGCTTGGCCGCCTTGACCTCGGCGTACCGCTTGAGCTGCTGAGAGCGGTAGTCACGGCCGAGCGCGGTAAGCACCAGATAACCGATCAGCAACCCGGCGCCGGTGGCGAGCAGGTAGAGCCAGATCTGGGCGAAGAACGTCGCCGCACCGCCGGCGAACGGGTTGTGACCGACCAGCAGGGGCCCGACCAGCACGGTCAGCAGCATCGCCACCGGCACCACGAGGGCCATGTCGGCGGCCCAGCCCGCCAGCGGCCGGCGACGACCCCAACGGAAGGCGACCACGGCGAGGATCAGACCGATCACCGTGAACATCGCCAGCGACACCCGGTCGGCGGCGGTGTCGTCACCGTCGAAGCCGAACCGGGTGATCAGTCGGGCGACCACGTTGACCGCGAACAGCGCTGCTACCAGCACCCCGAGGTCACGCCACCGCTTGTCCATCGCCGGACCCTCCTGCCGTACGCCCCGTCGCGGGGTTCGCATCCCTGGCAGGAATATCTACCACCCTTACCTGGGAGACGTCATCACCCAGAGGCAACCGGCAGCAACCCAGGAGCAACCCGGCGTCAGCCGCGGAGCGTGGGCGGCTGCGGGGCGAGAATCTGCCGGAAGCCCATCACCGCGAAGGTCATCGCGCCGGCCACGATCATGGCGAGCCCGACCCAGTTGTCGCCGGCCAGGAGCAGGTCGCCCTCGTTGGTCCGGATGGCGGCGACCGCCATCAACGCGAACCACGGCACCGCCGGCAGCGCCACCGCCCAGCGACGGCCGACCGCCTCGTACGCGAACCAGCTCAGCACGATGTTGGCGCCGATGGCGAGGAGTACCGACACGCCGATCAGTTGCCCGCCGACGCGGACCGTGGCGAGCAGCAGCTCCAGCACGCCGGTCAGCACTCCGGCGAGGACCACGACGATCGCACCGACCAGCCGGACGCCCAGGTCCAGCAGTCGCGGCGGTGGCCCCGCCGGGGGCGGGGCTTCCTGGTCGTCCACGACCGTCATCGGTGCGGCCGGCAGCGTCACCGGAGACCCGCCGCCGCGACCGGGGACCGGTCCGGGGCGGTCTCCGCGGGTAGGCCGGCGAAGAGGTCGTTCTCCCAGCCGTACGGGCCGGTGCCCGGGCCCTTCTCCCCGACCGCGAGAGTGAAGAACTCCACGCCCATGAACTCGCCGCCGAAGTTGCCGGCGATCGAGTAGAGCCAGGAGTTGGCCGGGATCTGGGTGGCGTGCGCCCGCATCGCGGCCTCCTTGGCCGTGTGCTGGTCGGTGCCGTCGATCCGGGCGGCGATCTGCGCGTCCGGGGTGCCGAAGGGCAGGTCGGCGATGTCCTCGATGCCGCCGAACGGGTTGTCGGAGGACTCGGCGAAGTGCGTCATGCCGGCCTCCAGGACGCTGAGCGGCATGGCCGTCCAGTAGACCTTCAGCGGGGCGCAGCCCTCGGCCTCGGCCAGCTCGACGGCGCGCATGGCCACCCGGTGCGCCTGGATGTGGTCGGGGTGGCCGTAGAAGCCGTTCGGGTCGTACGTGACCAGCACCTGCGGGCGTACCTCTCGCATGATCTCCACGAGGTGCCCGGCGGCCTCGTCGAGGTCGGCCTGCCAGAACGCGCGGGGGTGCTCGTTGGTAGCGAGCCCCATCATCCCGGAGTCGCGGTAGCGGCCGGCGCCGCCGAGAAAGCGGTGGTCGCTGACGCCGAGCGCGGCGCACGCGGCGGCCAGCTCGGCGACGCGGTACCCACCGAGCTGGTCGGCCTCGGCGGCGGCGAGCTGCGCCAGCGCGGGCACGTGGATCTCGCCCTCCTCGCCGAGCGTGCAGGTCACCAGCGTGACGTGCGCGCCGTCGGCGGCGTAGTGGGCCATCGTCGAGCCGGTGCCGATCGACTCGTCGTCGGGGTGCGCGTGGACCAGCAGCAGGCGGCGGTCGGGCAGCATCGTCACGACGGTCACTCTAACTGGCGGTCCGGCCTGGCCAACGTCGACGCGTCCACCCAGGTCGGCCACATCACCCCCGCTCCGGCTCTACGATTTGGCGTGTGGACTTTCCGGAGCTGGCCGCCCGCACCCACCGGTTCAGCCACGGCGCGCCACGCGCTGTCTCGGTGGCTGAGGACGGCTCCCGGGTGATCTTCCTGCGCTCCGCCGGCCCCGAGGATCCGGCGGACGCGCTCTGGCTGCTGGACGTGGCCACCGGCGAGGAGCGGCTGGTCGCCGACCCGGCGACCCTGCTGGGCGAGGGTGGGGACGTCCGGTCCCTCTCCCCCGGTGAACGCGCGCTGCGCGAGCGGCTGCGGCTCAGCGCCGCCGGCATCGGCTCGTACGCCTTGGACGCGGCTGGCCGGGTTGCGGTGTTCGCGCTGGCCGGGCGGTTGTTCCGGGCCGATCTGGTGCACGGCGACGTGGTGGAGGTGGCGGCCGTCGGCCCGGTGCTCGACCCTCGTCCGGACCCGAGCGGGCAGTGCCTGGCGTACGTGACGGACGCGGCCGAGGGTGTGCGCCGGGGTGAGCTGCGGGTGATCGACCCGGACGGCACCGACACCCTGCTGGCCGGCGAGGACGCCGGGGTGAGCTGGGGGTTGGCCGAGCACATCGCGGCCGAGGAGTTCGGCCGGTTCCGGGGGTACTGGTGGGCGCCGGACGGCCGCTCGGTGCTCGCCGCCCGGGTCGACGAGTCCCGGCTGGAGCGGTGGCACCTGCACGACCCGGCGGAGCCGGCCAGCGCGCCGACCGCCGTCGCGTACCCCCGGGCCGGTGGGCCGAACGCCGAGGTCAGCCTGCACCTGCTGGACCTCAACGACGGCTGGGTCGACGTGCACTGGGACCGGGAGACCTACCCGTACCTGACCGGGGTCAGCTGGGGTGAGGGCAGCCCGTTGATCACCGTGCTGCGCCGCTCGCAGCAGCACGGGCTGGTGCTGGCGGTGGACCCGCGGACGGGTGAGACGCAGGTGCACGCCGAGCTGGCCGATCCGCGCTGGGTCGAACCGATCGCCGGCACCCCGGCCCACCTGCCGGACGGCCGGGTGCTGGTGGGTGGCGAGCTGGCTCACGACGGGTACGACGCCCGGTGCCTGTTCGCGGACGGCACCCTGCTCACCCCACCGTCGCTGTACGTCCGGCGGGTGGTGGGCCGGCTGCCGGCCGCCGCCGGCCCGGCCGACCTGCTGGTGGAGGCGAGCGACGGCGAGCCAAGCGAGCGGCACCTCTTCCGGGTCCGCACCACCATCGGCGGAGGGGTGGACGCGCGTCGGCTCACCACCGACTCCGGTTGGTACACCGCCGCGGTGGGCGGGGACGTGCTGGCCGTCGGCGTCGCGTCCCTGGACCATGCGGGGGTGCGCTGGACGGTGCGCCGCGGCGATCAGGAGATCGCCGAGCTGCGCTCGTTCGCCGCCACCCCGCCGTACTCTCCGCTGCCCCTGCTGGAACGGGTGACCGATCGGCGACTGCCGGCGGCGGTGCTCTACCCGGACAACCACGTGACGGGCCGGCGGCTGCCGGTGCTGCTGGACATCTACGGCGGCCCGGGGCACCAGGAGGTCGTGGCGGCGCGGGCCGCGTGGTTGGAGCGGCAGTGGTGGGCCGACGCCGGGTTCGCGGTGGTCACCATCGACAACCGGGGTACGCCGGGCGTGGCGCCGTCGTTCGAGAAGGCGATCCACCGGCGGGTCGCCGACGTGATCCTGAGCGACCAGATCGACGCGCTGACCGCGCTCGCCGGTAAGCACCCGGACCTGGATCTGGGCCGGGTGGGGGTACGCGGTTGGTCGTTCGGCGGGTGGCTGGCCGGGTTGGCGGTGCTGCGCCACCCGGAGCTGTTCAAGTGCGGGATCGCGGGCGCCCCGGTGACCGACTGGGCGCTGTACGACACCGCGTACACCGAGCGTTATCTGGGGTTGCCGGAAGACGGCCTGGACATCTACGCGCACCACTCGCTGGTCGAGTTGGCCGCCGAACCGGTCACCGCGCCGGACCAGGCCCGCCCGTTGCTGCTGGTGCACGGGATGGCCGACGACAACGTGGTGGCCGCGCACACGCTCCGACTCTCCGCGGCCCTGCTGAGCAGCGGCCGGCCGCACGCCGTGCTGCCGTTGACCGGGGCCACCCATCTGGCCGCGAACGGCACCGCCGAGCGGCTGCTCCCTCTGGAACTGGATTTTCTCCGCACCCACCTACGGTGACTGCCGTCGCGGGGCCTTGTCCGAGTGATCGGGAGTCAAGGGCGGGTCAGGGACCTCAGCTTGTCGCTGATGTCGATCTGGAAAGTGGTCTGCATGTCTTTGTACGGCGTGAGTGAGACAGATTCCACCAGTCCACCCCTCACGTCGTAGCTGTGGCCGTCCGCGACCAACTGGCAGGGCAGGTCGCCCTTCTCCAGGTCGGCGAGGAACACGTCGGCCCGCACATTGTCCTGCCCCTCGGCGTCGGGGAAGGCGAAGGTCGTCACGCGGTACAGCAGCATGTAGCGCTTGTGCAGCCCGAGGTCGAGGAGCTTCCGCAGCCTCTGGACCGGGTCCTTCTCGACCCCGCGGTATGGCTCGTCGCCGTACTGGCTGGTCACCTTGAATTCGTTGGTGCCGAGTGGTCCCTGCGGGCCGGTGATCCACAGGCCGCGGACGAGCCAGCCCGGCGGCACGGCGAACGTGTTGAGGGTCGATCCGGGATCGTCCACGATCCGCTCCGGCGTTCCGGCCTCGGTTGTCGCCGCGATGTCGACGTTTCCGCCCTTGTCCGGGCTGTTGTAGCTGTTCGAGGCTCGGCTGGTGGGGTCGAACCAGACGAACTCCGGCCGCGGGTCCAGCCTTCGGGCACACGATGCCTTGCTGACGCCCTTCGCTGGCACCTTCGCCGCCGCGGCGGCGAGCGCCGCACGCCGTTGATCGAAGCGGGGCTGGTACTCCTTGAGCACCTCTCTCATCGGCCCGTCGGGCCGCTGCGGCTCGCTCTGCCGGCCGCCGGCGTCGCAGCCGGTGAACAGCATCGCGGCCAGGACCGCCACCGTGCTCAGGACGGCGCCGTTCCACCTGTCACATCGCATCGAAGCCCCCTTGACGCCCTCGCATCCCGCCAGTGTGCCCGCTCGACGACTTCGGCGCCGATGTGCCGTCGCTGAGCCTGCCGCATGCGGTCACGGCCCCGAGGTGTAGCAGTGACCTGTCCAGCAGAAACGGAAAGGTCCCCTACCGGCCGCGTTGCCGCTACGGAGAGAGGACTGGCGTCGAGCTCCCATCTTTTACGGCGTACGCGCCCGCCGAAATCACTCCGAGGGTCGTGGGGGTCAGAGTCAGCGAGACAACGCCGTCGGGCAGCATCCGCGCGCTCCCCTCGGGGGTTGCGAAGGTCGCGGGCGTCGCTCCGTCCGGGAACAGGCGCTTTCCGGCTCCGACGACGACCGGGTACTGGAGCAGCCGGTAGAGGTCGACAAGTCCGGCCTGGTGCAGCGCCTGCACGAGCTTCCAACTGCCGTGAACCTGGAGCTCCTTGCCGGGAAGCTCCTTGAGCCGGCGCACGTCGTCGACGACGCCAGTGCGGAGGATCTTCGTCGGGCTCCAGTCGGCATCCCTGTCCGTCAACGTCTCGCTGACGACATACTTTGGCAGTGCGTTCAGCTTGGTAGCGATCAGATCGCCAGGTGCGGTGACCTTCGGCCAGTACCCACCGAGCAGGCCGTAGCTCGTGCGGCCGAAGAGGAATGCGTCCGCCTCACGGAACCAGCCCTCGACGACCTCGTTGGTGTGCGCAGATGCATACGGGACCAGCCACCCGCCACGGTCGAAGCCGCCCGAGCGGTCCTCGTCGGGAGCTCCCGGCCCTTGCATGACTCCGTCGAGACTGACGAAGACGTTGACGCTGAGCAGCACGATTCTCCTCCGAATTACGCATCGCGGACAGCCGCCGGGGCGACCTGCGATCGGAGGTTAGCTGCCTGCCCACGGGCCGATCTTGTACAAGAACGACATCCTCGCGTCGTCGCCCGCCTGCAGCCCCCGCGCGGTGCGCCCGACGTAGCGCCGCAACGCATGTGCCAGGTGAGCCTGGTCGAAGTACCCCAGCGCCTCGACGACCGTGCGCCAGTCGCGCCCATCGCGCAACATCGTGGCTGCGGCGTTCACGCGGTCGATCTGCGTCACGGCGGTTTGCGAAAGGCCAGTAGTCGCGCGGTATCGCCGCTGAAGGGTTCGTTTGGACGGATGGCCCTCGATGTGCCCGGTGAAGTCCTCCTCAACCTTCAGACGTGATCGCACCAGCAGACCCGCGTCCCGCAGGCGCCGGATGAACTGCTCGACGTTCTCGTACGTCGGCGCTTCCCAGTCCGCGCCGCCGATGACCACCCGGCCTGAGTCCGTCACCGGCAAGGGCACGTACCCGTCGACGATTGCGGCCGCGGGATGCGGCCGAAAGACGGTGCCGAGCGCGAGCCGGATACCGAGAAACTCGGCGTTCGGCGGGACCGGCGCAGTGGTCGCCCTGGTCTCCGGCCCGCGCAGGCTCGCGAGTAGCTGCCCCTGTATCCGCGTGAGTATCAGTTGACAGCACGTACGCGCCGCGGAAGTCATCGTGTCTTCGGCATCGCTACAGGTGCGCCACACGCGGTCGACGACGCTCGCGTCCGTCTCGGTGTCACGGTGCTCGAATCGCAAGCCCAAGGCCTCCTCCACACGATCCGGCGGCATGGACAATGCAGCGGTGTCGGATTCCACGAACCCGCTCGGCTACCGCCTCATCACCGGGCCCGATGATGCCGAATTCTGCGCCCGCGTCAGCGCGCTTGTCGATCAGGGCTATCAGCTGCACGGGTCGCCGGCGCTGACCTTCGACGGCGAACGCGTCATCGCCGGTCAAGCGTTGGTGCTGTCGCACTCTGTCGGCTCCGAGGCGCCCGAGGAAGCGCCAGGTAGAGATGGCGAGCCCGCGACGGGCTCAACACCGGCCGAGACGACTTCCTAAGTTCTCAGCGGCGTTCGTCGTATTGGGTCCGGGCTTCGAAGACGCGGTCCATATGCGTCTCCGCCCAGTCCTTGATCGCGATCATGACCGGGAACAGTTCATGGCCGAGCGGGGTGAGCTCGTAGTCGACGCGGACCGGCACCGAGGCGGTGACCGTGCGGGTGACCAGACCGTCGCGCTCCAGCGTCCGCAGGGTCTGGGTGAGCATCTTCTGGCTGACGCCGGCGATGCGGTGGGCGAGCTCGCCGTGCCGCTGCGGGCCGTTGACAAGTGCCGGGATCACCAGAGCGACCCACTTGTCGGTGAGCCTGCTCAGCAGCTCGCGGGTCGGGCACTGTTCCAGGAATGCGTCGTAGTCGCGTTTGGCCTGTTCGCGGCGTTGCGCTGCGATCGACGTCGCCATCTTGCCTCCCTTTGGTGCCCTAGGCACTTTACGGTACCTACTTTCTCATAGTGCCGACGCTTCGTACGGTCGTGGTGATCACGAAATCCCACGAAGGAGACGACGATGCGCGCAGTCAGCTATGACAAGTTCGGCGGGCCGGAGGTCCTGCACGTGGCCGAGGTGCCGGTGCCCGAGCCCGGGCCGGGGCAGGTGCGGGTGCGGGTCGCGGCGTCGGTCGTACACCCGGTTGATCTGATGATCCGCTCCGGTCGGTTCCCGGCCCCGTTGCCGACCGCCCTGCCGTACACGCCCGGTTGGGACGTTGCCGGCAGCGTCGATGCGGTCGGCCCATCGGTCGACGGGTTCACGATCGGCGACGAGGTCATCGGCTTCTCGCCGTGGCTACAGACCACGGTCGGCGCCCACGCGGAGTACGTGGTCCTCGACGCCGCCTGGCTGACCTCCGCGCCCACCGGCGTCCCGGCCACCGAGGCGGCGACCCTGCCGACCAATGGCCTCACCGCCGTTCAGGCACTCGACCTGCTCGCGCTTCCGGCGGGTTCGACACTGCTCGTCACCGGCGCCGCCGGGCAGGTCGGTGGGTTCGTCCTGGCGCTGGCGCGGGCAAACGGCCTGCACGCCACGGGACTCGCCCGAGCCGGCGACCGCGAGTTCGTCGAGTCGCTGGGCGCGGCGTTCCTGTCGCGCACCGACGATCCGACGGGGACGTTCGACGCGGTCATCGACCTGGCGGTGATCGGCTCCTCGCTGCTGGACCTCGTCCGGGACGGCGGCGGCTACGTGGCCGCGTCACCCCCGCTTCGCCCGGAGCCGGTGCGGGGAATCCGGACCTTCGCCCTGGAGGTGCTACCGGACGGAACGCGGCTGGGCGAACTGGTCAAGCTGGTCGCCAGCGGCGACATCCCGCTCCGGGTCGCCGACGTGTTCCCCTTCGCCGACGCGGCGACCGCCCACGAGCGGCTGGCCCAGGGCGGCGTCCGCGGCGGTGTGGTGATCGTCCCCTGATCCGCGCCGAAAACAAGCGCGACCTCCAGCGTGCGCCTTGGCTGGCCCCGCACGTCGATGTGCTGTTGAGGGGTATACCTCAGAGGTATGAATATGACTCTGAGGTATACCGCTCAACGCCGCGTCCGCCCGGATGGAGGTGACGGACGGTCACCGCCGATGGTCGGCTGCGCCCACAGCCTGGCCAGGGTCAGGGCCTACCCGTATCACCTTGGCGCGAAGAACCGGGGGGCGAGAGGAACTGGGTGGTGGCTTCGATGAGCAGGCTGCGGGTGCCAGGTTCGGAGCCGCTGTGGCCCGCGTCCTCCACGATGTGGAACTTCGCCTCAGGCCAGACTCGATGCAGGTCCCAGGCTTGGCTCGGCGGCGTCTTGATGTCGTAACGGCCGTTCACGATGACCGTCGGGATGTGTCGAATGCGGTCGACGCCCGCGAGGAGACCTTCCGGCGGGAGGAAGCCGCCGTTGCTGATGTAGTGGTGTGTGATGCGGGCGAACGCCAGCAGGCTGGTGTCGTCGATGTCGGGCGGCGTCATCGGCAGCAGGGTGTTGGCCGAGAGCTCCCAGCTCATCCAGGCGCGGGCCGCCGGAACGTGGATCGCGGGGTCGGGGTCGAAAATGCGGCGGCCATAGGCGCCGACAAGGTCGTCCTGTTCCGTCAGGGGGATCGCAGCACGAAACGCCGCCCACTCGGCGGGGAACAGGTGCGCTGCGCCCGCCGGGGTGAACGCCCATGCCTCGTCTGACCTGCGAATCAGCCACACGCCACGGAGCACGAGTTCGGTGACCCGCTCGGGATGGGCCTGCGCGTAGGCCAGGCCGAGGGTGCTGCCCCAACTGCCGCCAAAGACGAGCCAACGGTCGATCCCCAGGTGCTCGCGAAGCCGCTCGATGTCCGCCACCAGGTGTGGGGTGGTGTTGTGTTCCAGTGACGTCTTCGGGTCGCCCGCGAAGGGCCGACTGCGACCGCAGTTCCGCTGGTCGAACAACACGACCCGGTAGCCGGACGGGTCGAAGTACCGCCGATTGTCCGGGAGCAGGCCACCGCCGGGGCCGCCGTGCAGGAACACCGCGGGTTTGCCGTCGGGATTTCCGCAGAGTTCCCAGTAGAGCTCATTACCGTGGCCGACGCCGAGCATCCCGGAGTCGTACGGCTCGATGGGCGGATACCAGTCCATCATTCATTCAACCCCAACCGATCAACCGACATCACCCTCCAGGCCCGTCGGGCGACCAAAGCCATTGGGTACGCAGACAGCACCGCCCGGATCCACGTTGCCAACGCCGTCGTCGTGCCGTACCGGTAGTGGCGCTCGGCCCTTCGGGCACCGGCACGGTGGTCGCGCCCGAACAACAGATCCCCGAACGAGCTGACTCAGTCGCCGACTCTCGGGACCCCCCACAGGGACAGGCAGAACGGATGCCCGGCCGGGTCGGCGTACACGAAGCAGTGGTCCGCGTTGGGCTGATGCTCGAATCGGGTAGCGCCGGCCGCCAGCACGCGCGCTCCGGTCGCCTCCAGGTCGTCGACGAAGAACTCGAGGTGCATCTGCATCCCCACCTCGCCGTCCGGCCAGGTGGGGGGCCGGTAGTCGTCGATCTGCTGGAAACCGATGTCACCGTTCGGGCCTGCTACGAGCGCCCAGCTCTCGTCACCCTTCGCGACCCCGCCGGTGATCGCGGCGTAGAACCGCGCGAGCGCGATCGCGTCGGGCGCATTGACCGTCGTCAAGCTGAGCCTGATCAGGTCCGTCATCGAAGAATCTCCATCCGCTGGTATGTCGGCGTGAGCTCTTCCCAGCGTTCCTTCCAGCCGGGCGCTCTGGCATCGGAACTCCAGCCCTCCGAATGGACCGGGCCGTCGACCGCCAGCGACCGACCGAGATCCTCGAGGTGGGCCCGCCAACCAGAGGCGTGGAACGGGAGATGCCCGATCGGCAGGCCGCGCTCCTCGACCACCAGCCGGGTCTTGGAGCCCTCCTCGGTCAGCCACGCCTCGATCTGCCCCTCGTGGTCCGTACCGGGCTGCGTCGTCAGCAGCAGGTGGTGGGGCGCATCGCACACCTCGATGCGCGCCGGCCCGGTCCAACTGCTCGTGAAGACGGCCTGGATGGTGCCGCCGACCCGCATGTCGCCGTCGACCCGGGCGATCCAGCGGGCCAGCCGCTCGGGCGTCGTACACGCCTGCCAGAGGTCGCGGATGTCCGTGTCGTAGAGGTCCTCGACCCGGGCTGCTCCGCGACCCTCGTCGATCGTTCGCATCGTGGCGATCGTGGTCATCGTCGCGCCTTCTTTCCTCGTGCGATCTCGGTATGAAGAGCGCCGAGTCGGTTCTCCCAGAGCCGGCGGTACTCCCCCAGCCACTCGTCGACCTCGACGAGCGCCTCCGGGCGAAGGGTGTAGATCCGGCGCTGCGCGTCCTGGCGTACGTCGACCAGTCCGGCTTCCCGCAGCACGCGGAGATGCCGGGACACGCCCGGGCGAGCGATCGGGAGAGCCTCGGCCAGCTCTCCCGCACTCGCCGGGTGGTCGCGGAGAATATCGAGAACCGCGCGCCGGCTCTCGTCTGCCAGCGCGTGCAACACGGCATCCATGGCAGCTAATGTAACCATGCGGGTACGTATCCGCAAGGTTACATTCAGCCCTCTCATGCCGCAGGTCGTGGCCGATCGACAGAAACAGCAGGGCCCCTCCCGACGACGCTGTCGGAAGGGACCCTGCTGGTCTGCGGTGCGGCTTACGGCTTGACGTGCGCGTTCACGAACGACGGGTAGCCGAAGACGCTGGAGATGAAGATCCCGCCGGCCTTGGACCCGTGCACGTTGTAGGCCACGTCGACGAACAGCGGCACCACCGGCGCGTGCTCCTTCATGATCCGCTCGTCGAGCTTGGCCCACTCCGGGCCCTGGTCGGCTGCGGGCATGGCCTGGATGCGGTCCATCTCGGCGTTGACCGCGGGGTCGTTGAAGTAGGCCTGGTTGCTGTTGCCCTCGGCCTTGATCGAGCGGCCGTCGTAGAGCACCGGCAGGATCGAGGCCCCGCTCGGCCAGTCCGCCGCCCAGTTACCGATGTACAGGTCCCAGGGGTTGTTCTTCTTCTTGATCTCGTCGAGCTTCGCGTCGTCCGAGATGTTCCGCAGCGTGATCTTGAAGCCGGCCCGCTCCAGGTTGGCCTTGAGCTGGGCGCCCTGCTGCTGCTCGACCGAGTTGTCGGCGACACCGAGGACCAGCTCCGGCGTCTTTCCGCCAAGCAGTTCCTTGACCTTGTCGACGTTGCCATTGGCGCCCGCCGGGTACGCGTCGTACGCCTTGTAGCCGATGGTTGCCGGCGGCATCAGCGTGGTCAGCGGCGCGGCAACGGTCTGCCCGCCCATCGCCTTGATGAGGCCCTCGCGGTCGATGGCGTAGTTGAGCGCCTGACGGACCTTCAGGTCGGTGACCCGCTGGTTGTTGATGACCAGCTGGTTGGCGCTCGGGGTCGGGGAGAGGATGGTGCGCGACTTGAGGGTGGCGTCGCCGGCCACCTTGGCGACCAGCGAGGCGGGCACGGTGTTGAAGGCGAGCGCGCTCTGGTCGGCGCCGTTGTCGGCGATCACCCGGTTGTTGGCGGCGTCCGCGGTCGGGCCGAAGCTCCAGACGAACTGGTCCGGGTACTGGTGCCGGACCGGGTCGGTCTTCGGGTCCCAGTTGGGGTTGCGGTCCAGGGTCAGCTGCACCCCGACCTGGTTCTTGGCGACCTTGTACGGGCCGGACGAGAACGGCTGCTTGTCCAGGTCGACGCCGGTGTCCTTGTCGGCGGGCAGCGGCGCGGTGGTCGGCAGCGAGACCGCGAACGGCAGGTCACAGCGGGGCTTGGCGAACTCGAAGCGCAGCGTCTTGGCGTCCGGCGTGCTCAGGCCGGGAGGCAACGACGTCTTGTTCTTCTTGAAGTCCCACTTGGTGTCGAACTGCGCGGTGTCGGCCAGCCATTCCTGGATGTAGGTCGGGCCGCCGGAGAGGTCCGGGTCGAAGGACCGGGCGATGCCGTACGCGATCTCCTTGGAGGTGATCGGACGGCCGTCCTCGAACTTCACCCCGTCCTTGATCGTGAATTCCCAGACCTTGCAGTCGTTGTTGACGTTCTTGCCCGGCGTCTCGGCCAGGTCGCCGACCAGGACCAGGCCGCCCTTGCCGTCGTCCTTCCAGGTGGTCAGGTAGCGCGACCACAGGGGGTTGGCCATCAGACCGGCGAACGAGTACGTCCGCTGCGGGTCGAGGTGGGAGATCGGCGACTCCCGGATGACGCTGAAGACGCCGCCCTTCGCAGCACCGCTCACCTCGGCCGCCGGCCCCTGCGAATCCTTGGGGTCGGTCGCGATGACCCCGGTCTGCTTCCGGTCGGTGTCCACCGTGGTGCCCTCGCCCGTGTTCTTCGAGCACGCACCCAATGCCACAACCAGAGCGATCGCGCCGCCTGCGGCAACCGCCACGCGTGGTCGCATGAAGTACCTCCTTCACCCATGTGCCGTGCGGTTTCGTCGGGGCGAGAACCGCCGACGTCCCGAGGATCGTAAGGAAGAAAACCTACGAGTTGTGTAACAGTTGTCGATAACTTTCGCCACCAGCCCAGCCCCGGTCACCCGCTGGCCAGCTATCGGGTCAACGCAGCCGCACCCGTGGGTCGATGGCCGCGTAGAGCAGGTCCACCAGCACGTTCGCCAGCACCACGAAGACCGCGGCGATCAGCACGGTGGCCATGATGGTGGGCAGATCACCCGAGCGCACCGCGTCCACCGCCGTGCGCCCCAACCCCTGGATGCCGAACGTCGTCTCGGTGATCACCGTTCCGCCCAGCGCCCCGCCCACGTCCAGCCCGGCGATCGTCACCACCGGTGTGATCGCCGCGCGCAGCGCGTGTCGCCCGTACACCTTGGGTTTGGCCAGGCCCTTGGCCCGCGCGGTCCGGACGAAGTCCTCCGACAGCGTCTCCAACATCTGCGCCCGCGACAACCGGGCGTAGATGGCCGAGAAGAGGAAGGCCAGCGCCACCCAGGCCAGCACCAACCCGCTGGCCCACTTCGCCGGGTTGTCGAGGATGGAGGTGTAGCTCGGCACCGGCAACAGCCGCAGGTTGTAGACGAACACCAGCAGCAGCACCGCACCCACGAAGTACAGCTGCAACGAGGCGCCGGTCAGCGAGAAGCCGATCGCCAGCCGGTCCAGCCAGGTGCCCCGACGCAGTGCGGACACCATGCCGAGCCCCACGCCGAGCAGCAACCAGAGGATGGCCGCGGGGATCACGATGCTCAGCGTCACCGGCAGCACCCGGGCGATGGTGTCCGAGACCGCCTCGTTGGTGACGTACGACCAGCCCAGGCACGGCGCGTCGCACCGGCCACCCTGGGCGCTGCCCAGGTCCCGACCGGTCACGATGCCCTTCATGTAACCGGCGTACTGGCTGATGAGGGGGTCGTTGAGGCCCAGGTCGTCGCGGACCCGCTCCAGCCGTTCCGGGTTGCAGTTCTTCGAGCAGATGCTGCTGACCGGGTCACGCGGCAGGGCGAAGAACATCAGGAACGTCAAAACGCTCACCGCGAAGAGGGTCAGCGTGGCGGAGAAGAGTCGCTTGAGCAGAAATCGCGCCATGATTTTGACCCCTACCGGGACGACTTCGGGTCGAGCGCGTCCCGCAACGCGTCGCCGAAGAGGTTGAAGGCGAACACCAGCGCGAAGATCATGATGCCCGGGAAGAACACGTACGCCGGGTCGGTCTGGAGGAAGTCCAGACTGCGGTAGATCATTCGGCCGAAGCTGGGCGTTTCGTCGCTGAGGCCGACGCCGATGAACGACAGCGCCGCCTCGCTGGTGATGAACTGCGGCACCGCCAGGGAGAACGACACCAGGATCGGCGCCCAGATGTTCGGCAGCAACTGCCGGAAGAGCATGTGCCCCAGCCCGGCGCCGCTGGCCCGGGCCGCCTCCACGAACTCCCGCTCGCGCAACGCGATGACCTGCCCGCGAACCAGCCGGGCCGTACTGGTCCAGCCGAAGATGGCGAAGACGGCGATCAGCACCCCCACCCCGAAGGCGGACGACACCTGCCCCCGCTCACCGTAGAAGCGCAGCGTGATGGTGGGCGTGAGCGCCAGCGCGATGATCAGGAAGGGCATGGCCAGGGTCAGGTCGGTGATCCAGTTGATCACCGCGTCGAGCCAGCCGCCGAGGTAGCCGGCGAGCGCGCCCAGCACGATCCCGATCGTCGCGGTGATCAGTGCCGCCGCGAACGCGATGAACAGCGAGGTCCGCAGCCCGTAGATCAGCCGGATGAAGATGTCCCGGCCCAGCCCCGGCTCCAGACCGAACCAGTGCTCGCCGCTGACCCCGCCGGCGTAACCCAGGGGCATGCCGAAGCCGTCCAGCAGGTTCTGGAACTGCTCCCGCGGGCCGATCCCGTAAACCATCTCGATCAGCGGGGCGGCCAACCCCAACAACAGGAAGAACACCAGGAGTACGCCGCTGACCACCGCCGTCCGGTCGCGGCGCAGCCGCAGCCAGGCGAGCTGACCGGGTGAGCGGCCGACGACGCCCTTCACGGCGGGCCCACCCGGGTCGGTGCCGGACTCGATCTCGGCCAGCGCCACACCCTCCACCGGGGAGAGACTCACGACGACACCTCCTCGATGATCGGGGCCGCCACCTCGGGGGTCGTGCGCCCTGCTTCCCCTTCCGGGCTCGTGGGGGCTGCTTCCCCTTCCGGGCTCGTGCTGGCCGCTTCCCCTTCCGGGAAGTGACACGCGGTGGCCTGCCGGCCGCCGTCGCGCGGGACCAGCGCCGGTTCCTCGGTGGCGCAGATGTCCTGCGCCTTCCAGCACCGGGTACGGAACCGGCAGCCCGACGGCGGGTCCAGCGGGGTTGGCACGTCACCGGTCAGCCGGATCCGACCCGCCGGGCCGAGCTGGGTGACGTCCGGGATCGCCGAGAGCAACGCCCGGGTGTACGGGTGCTGCGGGCGCTCGTAGATGTCCGCCCGGTCGCCGATCTCCACGATCCGACCGAGGTACATCACCGCGACCCGCTGGCAGAAGTGCCGAACCACGGCCAGGTCGTGCGCGATGAACACGAAGGCCAAGCCGAGCTCCCGTTGCAGGTCGCGCAGCAGGTTGACGACCTGCGCCTGGATCGAGACGTCCAGCGCGCTCACCGGCTCGTCCGCGACGATCAGCTTCGGCCGCAGGGCCAACGCGCGGGCGATGCCGATGCGCTGACGCTGACCGCCCGAGAACTCGTGCGGATAGCGGTTGTAGTGCTCCGGGTTCAGCCCGACCAGCTCCAGCAACTCCTGCACCCGGGCCTTGATCCCGCCCGGCGGCTTGATGCCGTTGACCTGCAGGGGCATCGCCACGATCCGGCCCACGGTGTGCCGAGGGTTCAGCGAGGCGTACGGGTCCTGGAAGATGATCTGGAGTTCCTGCCGCAGGGGGCGCAACTCGCGGCGACCGGCGTGCGTGATGTCCCGCCCGTCGAACTCGATGCTGCCGCTCGTCGGCTCCAGCAGCCGCACCAGCATCCGGCCGGTGGTGGTCTTGCCGCAGCCCGACTCCCCCACCAGGCCGAGCGTCTCGCCCGGGCGCACGTCGAAGTCGAGCCCGTCCACCGCCCGCACCAGACCGGTGGCGCGCAGCCCCTGGCGTACCGGAAAGTGCTTGCTCAGGCCGCGTACCCGCAGCAGTGGTTCGTCGGTCATCTCCCCAGTCCTCCGTTCGGGACTGCGGTACTCCGCTGCGCTGCGTTCCTCGCCCTCACAAAGCCACCCCCACTCGTGCGATGTCCTCGGCGTAGAACGTGGCGCGCTCCTCGGCGCTGAGGTGGCAGGCGACCAGATGGCCGTCGGCCCCGGCTGGGCGCAGCTCCGGGACCTCGGTGCGGGACCGGCTGCCGGCGCGGTCCGCGTACCGGCAGCGCGGGTGGAACGCGCACCCCGACGGAAGGTTGATCAGGCTGGGCGGGTTGCCGGGAATGGGCACCAGGTCCGCGTCCGCGTCGCCGTGCAGGGACGGCACGCTGGAGAGCAACCCCCAGGTGTACGGATGCTGCGGCGCTCGAAGCACCTGCTCGACGCTGCCCCGCTCGACGGCACGCCCGCCGTACATGACCAGCACGTCGTCGGCGACCTGGCCGACCACGCCGAGGTCGTGGGTGATCAGGATGATCGCGGAGTGGAACTCGGCCTGGAGGTCGGCGAGCAGGTCCAGGATCTGCGCCTGCACGGTGACGTCCAGCGCGGTGGTCGGCTCGTCGGCGATCAGCAGCGCCGGGTCGTTGACCAGGGACATCGCGATCATCGCCCGCTGGCGCATTCCGCCGGAGAACTCGTGCGGGTACTGGTCGAAGCGGCGCGCCGGCTGCGGGATGCCGACCCGGTCCAACATGTCGACCGCCCGCTGGCGGGCCTCCCGCCGGTTGGCCTTCGGATGGTGCACCCGGTACGCCTCGGCGATCTGCCGGCCCACCGTGTAGTACGGGTGCAGCGCCGACAGTGGATCCTGGAAGATCATCGCCATGTCCCGGCCGCGCAGCCGGCGTACCTCCTCGTCGCCGAGGCCGACCACCTGCCGGCCACCGACGGAGATCTCACCCGTGATGGTGGTCCGTTTCGGGTCGTGCAGGCCGAGGATGGCCAGCGAGGTGACGCTCTTGCCGGAGCCCGACTCACCGACGATGCCGAGGGTGCGGCCCCGCTCGACGGCGAACGACACCCCGTCGACCGCGCGCACCACGCCGTCCTCGGTGTCGAAGCGAACCCGAAGGTCATCCACCCGCAGGTAGGCGTCCTGGTCGGAGCGCTGTGCCGGCACGGCGGGACGGTCGTCCGGCTCGCCGGACGGCGAGGGTTCCGAGCTGTCCACGGCCACCTCCCTCAGTGACGAAGGGAACTTACATGAAAGTCCCGAGGGTGAAAATAAGCTACAAAGTCGGCACGTGTCAGCGGGCCCGAGCGTAACGAGTCGGCATCGGCGCCGCACCCCCGTCACCTCGCCATCCACGCCCGTTCATGGCCGTACTCGCACGTCGGGTGCGACCATTGAGGGAGCAACCAGCAGAGGATGCCAGTGGCACGAGGTGGAGGTGACGATGACCGCGGCGGTGTTCAACCACGAAGGCCCGTGGACCGAAGAGCAGTACCTCGCCCTCGGCGAGACGCAGCAACGCGTCGAACTCTTCGACGGGAGCCTCCACGTGACCCCAGCCCCCACCCCCCGGCACCAACGCATTTCCCGCAGGCTCGGCAACATCCTCGAAACAGCTTCCAAGGCCGCCGGCCTCGAACTACTGGAGGCGGTGAACGTCCGGCTCCGACCCGGTCGGATACCGATCCCCGATCTCGTTCTCACCAACCCGATCGATATCGACGAGCTCACCATCGAGGCGACCGACGTCCAACTGGTCTGTGAAACTATTTCGCCGAGCAACGCATCCACGGACAAGGTGCTCAAAATGCACTACTACGCGGCTGCCGGCATCGGGTGGTACCTGTTGGTGGAACAGGAGACTGGCATGCTGCGCCTCTACCGACGTCAGGGCGGCCACTACGTTGAAGCGGCGGCCGCAAAGCGCGGCGAGGTGTTGGAGTTGGCGGAGCCGGTGCGGGCCACCATCCGGCCGGAGGATCTGCTGGCCTGACGGGTGTCGGTCGGCTGGCCTAGGGTCGGTCCATGACCGAGTTCGACGCGGCCACCGCCGCCGTTCAGGCAGCCCTCGACGCGGGTGCCCGGTACGCCGACGCCCGGGTGATGCACCGCCGCTACGAGTCGATGACCGCGCGCAACGGTGACGTGGAGGAGCTGACCCAGGACGAGAGCATCGGGCTCGGGGTCCGAGCGTTGGTCGGGGCGAGTTGGGGCTTCCACGCCGTACCCGATCTGTCGGACGCCGCGGCCCGCGACGCCGGGCGGCGTGCGACGCGGACCGCCATGGCGAGCGCGCGGGTGCCGGGCCCTCCGGTCGACCTGGTGCCGGTCGAGGCGGTCACCGCGAGTTGGGCCTCCGGCTGCCAGATCGACCCGCTCGGCGTGCCCCTGTCGGCCAAGGGCGATCTGCTGGTCGACGCGACCCGCACAATGGCCGAGCACGGCGCGGACCTGGCCGAGGGCCTGTACCAGATCTGGGACACCGCGAAGTGGTTCGTCTCCAGCGAGGGCCACCGGATCGACCAGCGGATCCGCGAGTGCGGCGGGGGCATCTCGGCCACCTCGATCGGTGACGGCGAGACGCAGCGCCGGTCCTGGCCGAGCTATCGGGGGCAGTACGGCACCACCGGGTGGGAGCTGGTCGAGTCGCTCGATCTGGCCGCGCACGCCGCGCAGATCGCCGAGGAGTCGAGGGCGCTGCTCACCGCGCCGCCCTGCCCGGCCGGCGAGACGGACCTGATCCTCGGCGGCGAGCAGTTGGCCCTGCAGATCCACGAGTCGGTCGGGCACGCCATCGAGTTGGACCGGATCCTCGGCTGGGAGGCGGCGTTCGCCGGCACGTCCTGGCTGGACCTGGCCCAGCTCGGCTCGCTGCGTTACGGCTCCGAGCTGATGAACATCACCATCGACCCGACGATCCCGGGCGCGCTCGGCAGCTTCGGTTTCGACGACGAGGGCTCCCCGGCGGTCAAGCGGGACGCGGTCCGGGACGGTCGCTGGGTGGGTGTGCTCGCCGGCCGGGATTCCGCCGCCATGGCCAGCCTCGACTACGGCGGCAGCGTACGGGCCGACGGGTGGGCCCGACTGCCGATGGTGCGGATGACCAATGTCGGCCTGGAACCCGGCCCGCACACGCTGGAGGAGATCATCGCGGCCACCGACGACGGCGTGTTGATGGACCTCAACCGGTCCTGGTCGATCGACGACAAGCGGCTCAACTTCCAGTTCGGCTGCGAGGTCGGCTGGGAGATCAAGAAGGGGCGGCGGGGGCGGATGTTGCGCAACCCCACGTACACCGGGATCGGCCCCCTGTTCTGGCGCTCGATGGACATGCTCTCCGGCGAGACGGTCTCCTGGGGGACGCCGAACTGCGGCAAGGGCCAGCCCGGCCAGATCGGGCACACCGGCCACCCGGCCGCGCCGGCCCGGTTCCGCAACGTCCGCGTGGGAGTTTCGGCATGAGTGGGCAGACGGAGGTCGAGCTGGCGGGGCAGGTTGTGGAGCTGGTTCGGCGTCTTGGCGGGCCGGCCGCGCAAGCCGAGGCGGTGGTGACGCGTGCGGACCTGGCGTTGACCCGGTTCGCCAACTCGGGCATCCATCAAAACGTCTCCGAGTCGACGGTCGGGGTCCGACTGCGGGTGCACGTGGACGGTCGGACGGCCGCCGGTGGTGGCAGCGTGGTCACCGCCGACGGGTTGTCCGCCCTGGTGGAGCGCACCCTGACCGCGGCGCGACTCTGCCCGCCCGACCCGGGCTGGCCGGGGCTGACCCCGCCCATGCCCATGCCGGACGCCCCGCCCGTAGACGAGGCCACCGCGCACGCCGAGCCGGATCAGCGGGCCGACCGGGTGGGGGCGTTCGTGGCCGCCGCCGCGGGCCTCAGCACCGCCGGTTACTGCCGCACCGCGCACCGTTCGTCGGCGTTCGCAAACTCGGCCGGGCACTCGGCGTACGGCCGCTCGGTGGAGGCGGCGATGGACGGCATCGCCCGCCGCGACGGCGCGGACGGGGTGGCCCGGCGCAGCGCCGACCGGCTGGCCGACCTCGACGGCGCCGAGTTGGGCGCGCAGGCGGCGGAAAAGGCGCGGGCGGCGGCCGACCCGGTCGAGCTGCCGCCGGGGCACTACGAGGTGGTCTTCGAGCCGGCCGCGGTGGCGGACCTCCTGCAGAACCTGTCCTTCTACGGCTTCAACGGCAAGCGGTACGCCGAGCGGCAGTCGTTCGCCGATCCGGGCGCGGCCCAGTTCGACCGGGCGGTGACCCTGGTGGACGACCCGCTGGGCGGGTCCGGGTTGCCGTTCGACGCGGAGGGCACCGGTCGGCGGGCGTTGACGCTTGTCGAGGCGGGCACCACCCGGGCGGTGGCGCACGACCGCCGGACCGCCGCCGAGGCTGGCGCGCAGTCCACCGGGCACGCGGTGGCGGGGGGCGCCACCTGGGGCCCGATGCCCCGCAACCTGCGGCTGACCGGCGCTGCGGCGGGCCCGGCCAGTGCGGTGGGCCGAAGCACGACCGGCGCGGCGGCCGGAGCGGTCGTCGACGCGGACACCGCCGCGTTGGTGGCCGGCGTACGCCGAGGGCTGCTGGTCACCGACCTCTGGTACACGCGGGTACTCGGCCCGAAGAGCCTCGTCGTCACCGGGTTGACCCGCAACGGCGTCTGGCTGATCGAGGACGGCACGGTCGTCCGGGCGGTCCGTGACCTGCGGTTCACCGAGTCGTACCCACGGGCGCTCGGGCCGGGGGCGGTGCTCGGGCTGGGTGCGCGGGCGGTGCGCCAACCGGAGCGGGTGGACGGTGCCTGGTGGGCGGCACCCTCGCTGCGGCTCGCGTCCTGGCACTTCACCGGAGGCGCCTCCGGCTGACGTTCTCGACGACGCGCGACAAACCGGCGCGTCGAGGGCATTTCCGCAGGCCAGACACACGGGACACTCCCTTGCGCGGACGGCTCGCAGAGATCGGCGTAACGTGTGTCACTTAGCTGCGTCGGTCGATCCGGCGTGGTCGTTGGTGTGCGCATGACGTGGCAGCGGGTGCGGGTTCGCCGGTCCGCGTGCCGACCGGAGAGAGACCAGCCCGCCCGTACGGGCCCGTCGAGGAGACGACTCGAATGACTTCAACGGCAACGAGGCCGAGGGGGGCGCGGGCGCGCGCCGCCATCGCGGCGAAGACGTTGCGTACCGACCGATGGTGGTTCGCCCCGCTGATCACCGTGATCGGGCTCAGCGCCTGGGTGGCGTACGCGACGGTCCGGGTCTTCATGCACAAGTGGTACTGGGTGGACCAGTTCCACTACCTGACCCCGTTCTACTCCCCGTGCGTGACCGACCGGTGTGTCGAGCAAGCCTCGCACTTCGGCCGGTTCCTGCCCGGCTGGTGGATCATCCCGGACGCCGCGCTGACCCTGCCGTTCCTGCTGCTGTTCCGGCTCACCTGCTACTACTACCGCAAGGCGTACTACCGGTCGTTCTGGCTGTCGCCGCCGGCCTGCGCGGTCCCGGACGGGCACAAGGAGTACGGCGGTGAGACACGTTTCCCGCTGCTCGGGCAGAACCTGCACCGCTACTTCTTCTACGCCGCCGCGATCATCTCGCTGATCAACACCTGGGACGCGATCCTCGCCTTCCACTCGCCGAAGGGCTTCGGCTTCGGGCTGGGCAACATCATCCTGCTGCTCAACGTGGTGATGCTGTGGGCGTACACGATCTCCTGCCACTCCTGCCGGCACATCATCGGCGGCCGGCTCAAGCACTTCTCCAAGCACCCGGTGCGGTACAAGGCCTGGACGTTCGTCTCGGCGTTGAACGTCCGGCACATGCAGCTCGCCTGGATCACCCTCGGCACCCTGGCGCTGGCCGACTTCTACATCATGGCGCTGTCGGCCGAGTGGTTCTCCGACCTGCGGTTCATCAACTAAAGGGCCCCTGACATGACCACAACCACTCGCATCGAACGACACCACTACGACGTCGTCGTCATCGGGGCCGGCGGCGCCGGTCTGCGCGCGGCGATCGAGGCCCGGCTGGCCGGCAAGAAGACCGCGATCATCTCCAAGTCGCTGTTCGGCAAGGCGCACACGGTGATGGCCGAGGGCGGCGCGGCCGCCGCGATGGGCAACGTGAACAGCCGGGACAACTGGCAGGTCCACTTCCGCGACACCATGCGCGGCGGCAAGTTCCTCAACAACTTCCGGATGGCCGAGCTGCACGCGAAGGAGTCGCCGCAGCGGATCTGGGAGCTGGAGACGTACGGGGCGCTCTTCGACCGCACCAAGGACGGCAAGATCTCGCAGCGCAACTTCGGCGGCCACGAGTACCCCCGCCTGGCGCACGTGGGCGACCGGACCGGCCTGGAGCTGATCCGCACCCTCCAGCAGAAGATCGTGTCGCTCCAGCAGGAGGACCAGCGGGAGTTCGGCTCGTACGACGCCCGGATCAGGGTGTTCTCCGAGACGACCATCACCGAGCTGCTGCTCGACGGTGACCGGGTGGCCGGCGCGTTCGGCTACTACCGGGAGTCGGGCGAGTTCATCCTCTTCGAGGCGCCGGCGGTCGTGCTGGCCACCGGTGGGGTCGGGCGCTCCTACAAGGTCACCTCGAACTCCTGGGAGTACACCGGGGACGGGCACGCGCTGGCGCTGCGCGCCGGGGCGACGCTGATCAACATGGAGTTCCTCCAGTTCCACCCGACCGGCATGGTCTGGCCGCCCTCGGTGAAGGGCATCCTGGTCACCGAGTCGGTGCGTGGTGACGGCGGCGTCCTGAAGAACTCCGAGGGCAAGCGGTTCATGTTCGACTACGTCCCCGACGTCTTCCGCAAGCAGTACGCGGAGACCGAGGAGGAGGCGGACCGCTGGTACACCGACCCGGACAACAACCGGCGTCCGCCGGAGCTGCTGCCCCGCGACGAGGTGGCCCGCGCCATCAACAGCGAGGTCAAGGCCGGCCGGGGCTCTCCCGCCGGTGGGGTCTTCCTGGACATCGCGAGCCGGCGTTCGGCTGACGAGATCCGCCGCCGGCTGCCGTCGATGTACCACCAGTTCAAGGAGCTGGCCGACGTCGACATCACGGCCGAGCCGATGGAGGTCGGGCCGACCTGCCACTACGTGATGGGCGGCGTCGAGGTGGACCCGGATTCGGGTGCCGCCTTCGGCCACGTACGCGGGCTGTTCGCCGCCGGTGAGGTCTCCGGCGGCATGCACGGCTCCAACCGACTCGGTGGCAATTCCCTGTCCGACCTGCTGGTCTTCGGCAAGCGGGCGGGCGGGCACGCCGCCAGCTACGCCGACGGTCTGACCGCCCGGCCGAAGGTGGCCGTACACGAGGTCGAGGCGGCCGTGGAGACCGCCCTCGCACCGCTGCAACGGGACACCGGCGAGAGCCCGTACACCCTGCAGCAGGACCTCCAGGCGGTCATGGGTGACCTGGTGGGCATCATCCGCCGGGAGGGTGAGCTGGCCGACGCGCTGGTCCGACTCGCCGAGCTGCGGGAGCGGGTGGCCAAGGTGAGCGCGGCCGGCGGCCGACGCTACAACCCGGGCTGGCACCTGGCCCTGGACCTGCGCAACATGCTGGTGGTCTCGGAGTGCACCGCGAAGGCGGCGCTGGAGCGGCAGGAGTCGCGCGGTGGGCACACCCGGGAGGACTACCCGGCGATGGAGCCGAAGTGGCGGCAGGTCAACCTGGTCTGCGCGCTGGACGGGGACACCGTGCAGCTGACCCGCAAGCCGCTGCCGAAGATGCGGCCGGAGCTGATCGGCCTCTTCGACCGGGCCGAGCTGGCCAAGTACCTCACCGACGAGGAGCTCGCCGACTTCGACGCCCTCGTTGCCGACGCTGGAGAGGCGGACAACCGATGAGCGCGAAGCGTCAGTTCCGGATCTGGCGGGGCGACGAGACCGGCGGTGACCTCCAGGACTACATGGTGGAGGTGAACGAGGGCGAGGTCGTCCTCGACGTCATCCACCGACTGCAGGCCACCGACGCGCCCGACCTGGCCTGCCGGTGGAACTGCAAGGCCGGCAAGTGCGGCTCCTGCTCCATGGAGATCAACGGCAAGCCGCGGCTGGGTTGCATGACGCGGATGTCGACCTTCGGCGACGACGAGACCGTCACGGTCACCCCGCTGCGCACCTTCCCGGTCATCCGGGACCTGGTCACCGACGTCTCGTTCAACTACGAGAAGGCACGGGAGACCCCGGCGTTCGCCCCACCGGCGGACGTGGCCCCGGGTGACTACCGGATGCAGCAGGTCGACGTCGAGCGCTCGCAGGAGTTCCGCAAGTGCATCGAGTGCTTCCTGTGCCAGACGGTCTGCCACGTGATCCGCGATCACGAGGAGAACAAGCAGGCGTTCTCCGGCCCGCGGTACTTCATCCGGGCGGCCGAGCTGGACATGCACCCGCTGGACGCCCGGACCGACCGCAAGGAGTACGCGCAGGCCGAACAGGGCCTCGGCTTCTGCAACATCACCAAGTGCTGCACCGAGGTCTGCCCCGAGCACATCAAGATCACTGACAACGGGATCATCCCCATGAAGGAACGGGTCGTCGACCGCAGGTACGATCCCCTTGTGTGGCTTGGTAGCAAGATCTTCCGTCGGGGCGAGACGCCCCAGACCAGCGTGACCACCGCCCGTCAGGGCTCGGCGACGCCGGGCTCCGCCCGGAGTGGGGTGCACTCGCACGCGGGTGGCTCCCACGATTCGCGGGCTGAGGCGCAGGCGCAGAGCGGCGTCAACTGGCACCGGGAGGTGCCCCACCCGACCGCTCCGGCGGTCGACGACCGGGGCAAGCTGCCGCTGACCGAGCTCACCTTCGACCGGGCCGCCGCGCCGTCGCCGTTCGGCGACGACGTGACCTTCCCGCTGCCTCCGGAGCACCTCAACTTCGCCCACCCGGAGCAGGACAACAAGCACTAACCACCCGAACAACGACGGGGGCCGTGGCTGACAGCCACGGCCCCCGTCCCACTTCCCGCCCCCGCCCCCGCCTCGGTGATCATGAAGTTATTGCCACCGCGCGCGGCGTGTCATGGCAATAACTTCATGATCAACGGGGACTGAGGAGGAGGGGGCGGAGGGCCGCCACGATGGGGGCGTCGGCGGGGAGCCAGGTGACCGAGTCCAGCTCGTCGGCGGTGAGCCAACGGAGCGCCTCGTGCTCCAGCGCCTGTGGCTGGTCACCGCCGAGCAGCCGGGCCGCGTACACCTTGAGCACCGAGCGGCCGTGCGCCATCCGTACGTTGCGGCCGACCCGGTCGCCGATCTCGACGCGTACGGCCAACTCTTCGGCGCACTCCCGGATCAACGCGTCGGTCTCGGCCTCCCCCGGCTCGACCTTTCCGCCCGGAAACTCCCACATGCCCGCTACCTCGGGTGGGGCGGAACGCGCACAGGCGAGCACCCGCCCATCCCGGATGATCGCCGCACCGACGATCACCTTCAGGTCCCGTCGTTCGGCCTGCCCGCCACCATTCGCCCGTTCGGTCCGCACGGGCGTCCAGGGTGCCAGATCAATCGGCGGTTTGGGTACCGTAGCCGTCCGCTAGGCCAATAGAACACGGAAGTGTGGGCGTGGACACCCCCTCCGGGCAGCGAGAGACTAGGGGACACCGACAAGACACGGGATGGCGACGATTTGGCCACAAGCCGGCAACGGCGCTTGGGGGGTGCGGTGATGCGCGCGCTGTTCAACAGCAGGGCCAAGCACGACTACCTTTCCGACGCGTTGACCTTGCTATCTGGTTGGACACGCGAGGGCGAGCAGATCCGACGGACGCTCGTGATCGACGATACCCAACACGCCGCTCTAACTGAACGGGTCAAGGTCGTCGCGGATGCGCTGCATCTGCGACCCGAGATCAGCCGCCGGGCCGACAGCACCCAGATCCGGGTCGGGCACGGCAGCGGCGAGCCCTTGACCGAGGGCGAGGTGCTGTTGGCCGCCCGCATCGAGGACGCGTACCGGGCGGTCACCGAAGCCTGACCACCGTCTCCGCATCCGACCCGGCGTCCTGCGGGTACCAGCGCAGCTCCACCGAGTTGCCGTCCGGGTCCCGCACGTAGATCGAGGTCGCCGAGCCGCGGGCGCCGAAACGGCTGACCGGGCCGGTCAGCACCGTGAAGACCCCCGATTCGATCACCTGCGCCCAGTCCAGTGGTGCCACCACCAGGCAGAAGTGGTCCACGTTCGCGCCCTGCGGCTCACCTCGGACGAGGTCGATGATGCTGTCGGGGCTGATCCGCACCGACGGGAACGGAACGGTGCCGGCACGCCACTCGTCGACCCGTACCGGCGCGAGCCCGAGCCGGCCGCAGTAGAAGTCCAGGGACCGTTCCACGTCGGCGACGGTCAGCACCAGGTGGTCGAAACCGGTTACCCGCACGGCGCTCACGCCTCCTCCAGATGGGCCGCCGCGCGCAGCCAGCCGCTGAACAGCGCCGGGTCGACGTCAGCGAGGTCGTGCAACTTCACCGCCGCCATCGCCCGCGCGCCGGGGATCAGCCGCCCGCACCGGTCGTCGATCTCCTGCCCGCGCCACAGCCCGAAGGTCACGTACGACCCGTACGCCTTGACCAGGCAGACCGGGCGCTGGCCGGGCCGGTCGCCCAGTCCCCAGACCGGGTGGCCGTGCCACATCGCCCCCGTCGCTCCGGGCAGGGCGGCCCCGATGATCGGCGTCAGCTTCTCGCCGATCTCGCGCAGTGGGCCGGCCAGGCCGGCCAGGTAGTCGTCGATGCTCACGTCGAAGCCTTTCGCTCGGTGTTTCCTGCCCCGTTCACGATCCCCGGACGAGGGACGACGACCAAGACCTGATGCCGCTACGATCGTTGCCCACAGGTCAACGATGGGAACGATGTGCTGGAGCGGTACGAGGTCGAGACGTTCCTGACGCTCGCGGAGGAACTGCACTTCGGCCGGACCGCCGAGCGGTTGACCGTCAGCACCGGTCGGGTCAGCCACATCGTGAAGAAGCTGGAGCGCCAGATCGGCGCACCGCTGTTCGCCCGTACCAGTCGGGTCGTCCGGCTCACTCCGATCGGCCGGCAGCTCGCCGACGAGCTGGCCCCGCTGGTGGCCGGGATGGACGAGGCCGTGCGCCGCGCGATCGACGCCGCCCGCGGCGTGACCGGGACGCTACGGGTGGCGTTCCTCGGCGAGTGGACCGCGCCGGTGCTGCTCCGGGCGGTGGCCCTGTTCGGTGAACGGCACCCCGACTGCCGGGTGGAGGTGCACGAGGCGCAGTTGGCCACCACCCGATCCGGGTTGCTCGACGGCTCGACGGACGTGTTGATCGCCTCGTACCCGTTCGACGGGATGGCCACCGGCCCGGCGCTGCTCTCCGAGGATCGGGTGCTGGCGGTGGCGGCGGGTCACCCGCTCACCCGGGAGCGGTCGGTGTCGTTGGAGGTGCTCGCCGACCACCCGGTGGTGCAGTACCCGACCGTGACCTCGTTGGAGTTCAAGCGGGACCGCACCCCGGAGCGCACCCCGGCCGGCCGGTTGGTGCCGAAGGGACCCGCCGGGAACACCTTCTCCGAGATGCTGTCCCTGGTCGCGCTGGGCCGGGGTGTCCTGCCGGTGGGCGAGCACACGCGGCGCTACTACCCGCGCCCCGATGTGGCGTACGTGCCCATCCACGACGCGCCACCGATCGAACGAGGGCCGGTCTGGCTGCCCAGCAACACCACCACCCGGGTACGCGAGTTCGTCCGCGCCGCGACCGACGCGAGCCCGCGATGAGACACGCCGAGTTTCGCCGTGGTCGTCGCCCGGGTGGGCGCGTTGGCACCGGTTTTCTAGCCTGGATCGTATGGCGAACATCGCGTACGACCGCAAAGAGCAGGTCCAGCAGATTGAGAGCGGCCTCCTCGAAGGCGAGCAGATCATCGCCGTCTACGACGCCGTCGGCACCGGCACCGGGTTCATCGGGCTGACCGACCGCCGCGTGATCATCCAGGACCGCTCCTTCGTCGGGAAGCGGTTCGCGATCACCAGCATCCCGTACTCGAAGATCACCAGCGTGAGCGTGGTCAGCAACAAGTCGTGGGGTGGTTCGTTCTTCTCCACCGGCGCCATCGCCATCCACGTCGGCACGCACACCTACGAGGTGGAGTTCCGTGGCGCGCAGAAGAGCCACCACGTGCACAACGTGATCCTGCACCACATCTCCTGACGGCACGTCCCGTCGTGGGCCCGGCTGGCGTAATTGCCTTGCCGGGCCCGCCGCGTCTCTGGTCTCCTCGTTCGACAGCCGCGCGAAGGGAGCAGCCACCATGCCAAACACGACGAGGTCCCCCGAACCCACCGTCATCCGACCTGAGGAATCGAGACTTCGTGAGCAGGACCGTTCCCCTGGCGCTGAGCGCCACTGACTCCAACCCCGGAGGCCGCTGATGTCGGTCTTCGACGATCCCGGCCTCTTCGGCCGGCTGTGGGCCGCCGGATACGACGACGGTGGCACCAACCCCGACCCGGCCCCCGCCGTGGACTTCCTGGCCGACCTAGCCGACGGCGGCCCGGTTCTCGAACTGGCGATCGGCACCGGCCGGGTCGCACTTCCGCTGACCGAGCGCGGCCTCGCCGTGCACGGCGTCGAGGCGTCCGAGGAGATGCTCGCGCAGCTGCGGGCGAAACCCGGCGGCGACCAGATCCCGGTGGTCGTCGCCGACATGGCGGACGTACCCGTGCAGGGTGAGTTCCGGCTCGCGTACCTGGTCTTCAACACACTGTTCAACCTGGTGGACGCCGAGCGGCAGGCGGACTGTTTCCGCAACGTCGCCCGGGTGCTGTCGCCCGGCGGCGCGTTCGTCATCGAGACGTTCGTGCCCGACCCGCGCAGCTTCGACTCGGACGAGCAGGTGCAGGTACGTGACGTCACCGAGGACTCCGCGACGATCCGCCTGCACCGGTACGACCGGCCGGCGCAACGGTTCATCCGGCAGACCATCACGTTCGACGGCGACGGTGTGCACCTGAAGCCGTTCGCCATGCGGTACGCCTGGCCGCACCAGATCGACGAGATGGCTCAGCGGGCCGGTTTCCGGCTCACCGAGCGGTACGCCGACTGGCACCGGCGGCCGTTCCAGGCCGACAGCCCGTCGCACATCTCCGTCTACCGGGTGGAGTAGCGGTTTGGTCGACTCGGGTTCCGGAAAGTCGGGGTGTCATCGCCGCGACGACACCCCAACTTCAAGGAACCCGAGTCGATCTCCCGCCGCCCGAAAGTGAGATGCCACCATGAGCAGACGAGCCGTCCAGGTAGTCCTGGCCCTGTCGGTCGTCCTGATGGCCGCCGGCATCATCCTCAAGGTGACCGGGGACGGCGGTGCCGACACCGCCGGAACGGTGGCGGTGTCGCTCGCCTCGGTGGGTTCGATCGTGGCGGCCATCGGTTCGTCCTTCCGAGCCGCCGGCAAGAACGACGGACCTGGCCGGTAGTTCGAGCCTTTCGCGCTCGGCTGATTCTGCTGCCAGCAGTCTCACTTGATGCGCAGGTCCCGCGCGGGGTGAGCTGGCAGCATGCCAACGGACGCCGCCCGTTTCCCGCGCTCCTCGCCGTACTGGCCCGTGCTCAGTCGCCCTCAGCTCCGGCGCGTCCTGCCCGGGCTGGCCGTCTCCGCGTTGGGCGACGGCATGGCGGTGGTCGCGGTGACCTGGCTCGCCATCCAACTCGCCCCGCACGATCAGCGGGGCACCTGGATCGCGCTGGCCATGGCGGCGTACACCCTGCCCAGCGCGGCCGGGACGGTCATCTTCGGCCGGCTGCTGCGTGGGCGCGGCGGCGCGCAGCTCGCCGGGTGGGACGCCATCCTGCGGGCGAGCGCGCTCGCGGCGATCCCCCTCGCCCATCTCGCCGGCGTGCTCACCATCGGGCTGTACGTGGTCCTGCTGGCCGCGTCGGCGTTACTGCACTCGTGGGGTTCCGCCGGCCGGTTCACCCTGATCGCCGAACTGCTGCCGCAGCGACACCACCTGCCAGCCAACGCGGTACTCACCACCATCGGTGGGTTCGCCACCATCGTCGGCCCGCCACTGGCGGGCATCCTGATCAGCTGGGCGGGGCCGGTGTGGGTCATCGCCATCGACGCCGCCACCTTCGCGGCGCTGGCCCTCACGTACCGTCTCGCCCTTCCCGCCCACGGCGGACCTGCACGGTCCGAGCGCGGCGCTTCGCGAACGGCCGGCTTCGCGGTCATCCGCCAGAACCCCGCCCTGTTGGGCCTGCTGGCGCTGAGCCTCGGGTTCTTCTTCCTCTTCGGACCGGTGTACGTGGCGATGCCGATCCACATCACCGACGACCTGCACGCCTCCGCGACGCTGCTCGGCGCGTACTACACCGCGTTCGGCATCGGCGGTCTCGCCGGAGGTCTGCTCGCCGGTTACCTCCGCCGCTGGCCACTGCGAACCACCACCATCGGCATCGTCGTCGCGTTCGGCGTCGCCATGCTGCCGCTCGGCCTGGGCGCACCCATCAGCGTGTCGTTGCCGGCGTTCGCCCTGGCGGGCCTCATCTGGGCGCCGTACATGTCCACCTCGATGGCGCTGTTCCAGCGCAGCACGTCGACCGCCCAACTGCCCGCGGTGCTCGCCGCGAACGGTGCCATCCTCGTGCTGGCGGTGCCACTGGGCACCATGCTGGGTGGGCCACTTGTCGGTGCCATCGGCCCCCGACCGACGCTGCTGCTCTGCGCCGTGGCGATCGTGGCCCTCGGCCTGATCACCGGGGGGTTCGCGCTCTCGCGACGGAGCCCGCGAACCCCCGGCGATCCGGCCGTCACCGAGATCAGTGCCCGTCGCCGATCTGGACGTCGTTCGGCGCCGGCCGGCCGCTCCCCGTCTCCACCAGTTCCTTGAGACTCATCAGGAAGATCGCCCACTTGGTGCTGCACTCGTGCATGAGTTCGGTCGGCTCGCGCCAACCCGCGTGCGTGAAGTCGACGACGGTGTACCGGCCTCGCTGGTCGAGCCGCCAGCTGATCTCGGTGCCGGTCCACTCCTCCGGGCCACCGACGACCCGCCAGCGGACCCGGCCGGCCGGGTCCAGCTCAAGGATCTCCAGGTCGAACCCGCCCTGGTCACCGAAGTGGACGGCCAACTGCCCGCCGACCTCGCTCTTGCCGGTCGTGTCGACCGACCACCAGCCGGCGACACCCTCGGGGGTTGCCACCGCTCGGTAGACGTCGGCGAGCGGAGCGACGACGCCGACCTGGTGCAGGATGTCGACCATTTTCAGCCTCCCTGGTTGTTGGTGCGGTGGCGTTCGATCGTCTCGGCGATGCGCTTGATCCGGCGGAGGCGGGCGTCCCAGGTGGAGCCCACCGCCGACAACTGGGCGACCGCGCGGGCGAGTTGCGCCTCGTCCACCTGGTAGTGACGCTCGCGACCGGCCGGCTCCGCGTGGATCAGCCCAACCCGGTCGAGGACCGCCAGGTGCTTCGAGACGGCCTGACGGGTGACGGGTAGCCGCCTGCTCAACGAGGTGGCCGTACCCGGCCCGTCAGAGAGAAGAAGGTCGATCATCGTACGCCGGATGGGGTCGCCGATCGCCGACCACAACTCGTCGTCGACCACCGCGCTCACGGGGTCGCGACCAGCCGCGCAACGTACGCGCCCAGCCGGGGCATGTAGTGGTCCCAACCGTTCTCGTGGTCGCGGTACTGCTCTTCCAGGACGGCGACCTCCCACCCCAGCTCGCGGAACCCGGTCTCGGTCATCCGAATCAGCGTCCCCGCGCCGCTGGGCACCAGGTCGAAGGTGACGAAGAGCGACTGCCCGTTCCGGTCCGGCTCGGTGAAGCACCACCGGAAGGAGAACCGCTTCGGCGGGTCGACCTCGACGACGGCGAGCGCGACGGTCTTCGTCTCGCCGGTGTCGGAGTCGCGCCACACCAGCTCTCCGGGCGCGCCGGCGACCGAGTCGAACCGCGCGTCGTCGGGCCACCACTCCCGCATGTGCTCGGGCTGGCTGACCACCTCGAAGACGACCTCGGGGGACGCGTTGACGTGGATGTCGCGTTCGATCGTTCCCTGTTCCATGCTCACAACCTTTCGCAACCTTTGGTTGCACTCAACCTACGACAACCCACCCCGCTCGTGCAACCTTTCGTTGCATGTCGCGATTCCGTCGTACCCGGGGTGCACGATCGGCGCATGTCTGAGCCAGCGCCGCACCGCCACCACGCCATCGACTACGTCGAGCTCACGGTGACCGACCTCGCCGTGGCCAAGCGCTTCTACGCCGACGCGTTCGGTTGGCAGTTCAACGACTACGGGCCGGAGTACGCCGGCATCCGCAGCCCGCACGGCGACGACGCACCCGAGGTCGGCGGTCTCCGGCTGGACAGCGAAGTCCGGGCGGGCGGCCCGCTCGTGCTGCTCTACTCCGCCGACCTGGACCGGTCCGTGCAGGCCGTGAAGGAGGCCGGCGGCCAGGTGGTGAACGGGCCGTACGAGTTCCCCGGCGGCCGACGGTTCCACTTCACCGACCCCAGCGGCAACGAGCTGGGCGCCTGGGCCGAGCAGTAGGGCTTGGACCCGACCGTCAGCGTCGTTGGGCGCGCAGCACGCCGGTCAGCATCGGCAGCGTGAACTCGCCGTGGGCGGTTTCGGGTCGGCTCCCGAGGAAGGAGCGGATCCGGCCGAGGGTGGCCTCTCGCTCCTCGTCCGGCATGACCAGCATCCCGGCCCGCGTCGCGAGCGTCGCGACGAGCGAGTCGGCGGTACGGCGCTGACCGTGCGGGAAATCGACCTGCTCCGCCGACCCGAACCGGGCGACCAGGCCGCTGCCCGGAACGAGCATGCCCTCCGTCGCCGCGCGCCAGCTGCTCAACGTGTCACGCGGGCCGATGGCCGCACTCCCGCTGACCCGTTCGAGCCCGGCAACCCAGTCGATCCGGTCGTCCATGACGTTCCACAGACCGGCCAGGACACCGCCGGGTGCGAGGACCCGGGCGATCTCCGCCCCCGCGACAGCCATGTCGAACCAGTGCAGGGCGTTGCCGGCGAGCACGGCATCGACGGACCCGTCCGGCAACGGGATGGCCTCGGCGCTGCCCGGCAGGGCACGGACGGTCGGCACCGCACGGCGTAGCTCGGCGAGCATCGCCGGGTCGGGTTCGACCGCCACGACGTCCGCGCCCACCGCCACCAGCGTCGCGGACAGCTTGCCGGTGCCGGCTCCCAGGTCGAGCACCCGCAGGCCGGGCGCGGGCTCCAGCGCCCACCGCACCGCGGCCTGCGCGTAGTCCGGGCGGTGCTCGGCGTACGCGGCAGCAGCCGCGCCGAACGACGATCGGAGCTGTTCCGTCATGCGGTCAACCTACCGCCGTCTGTCGACATCGACCGTCGCCGTGCGGACCCTTCAGCGGCTCGGCGTACACCTCTCCGCAGGCCCGGGGAACCTAGATCCACTGTGTAACGCCGCGCGCCGGACGGCCGCCTAATCCCATGACGCGACGATCTTGTCGCAGGCCCGCACCGGCTTCGCCGGCAACCGCGCGGGCATCACGGGGTTACCACCGAAAGGGGACCGCACGTGCGATTCCGCACAGTGATCGGCTCAGTCCTGGCATCGACGATTGCCGCAGCAGTCGGCCTCGTCGCCACCACCGCACCCGCCGCGGCCAGGGACACCATCACCCTGATCCAAGGCGTCACCGGCGTCGTCGACACGGCCGCCGCCGGCGGCCGTGTCTTCGTCTCCGCGAACGACCGCATCGTGATCGCCGACACCCATGGCACGCTCACCGGCAGCATCACCGGCCTGGCCAGCCCGACCGGTCTGGCCGTCACGCCCGACGGCAACCGGGTCTACGTAGCGCTGTCCGGCTCGAACGAGATCGCCGAAATCGATGCGGCTGCCCTCACCGTCGTCCGACGGATCAACCTGGCCGGGTATCCGTCCCCGACAAACCTGTCCCTCGACGGTGACCAACTCTGGGTGGGCTACGGCATCAAGAACGACTTTGTTGGTGGAATTCTCGGCCTGGACCTGTCCCTGGCGGCGCCCACGCCCGTCCAGGTCGCCAACCGGATGTACGGCGCGCCCCTGGTCGCCGGCGCCGGCAACACGGTCTTCACCGCCGAGGCGGGGATTAACCCCGCCAGCCCTCGGGTGTACGACGTCAGCACGATCCCGGCGACGCTGCGTGGGGTGATCGACGGTGCCGACAACGACCTGTCGAACCTGACCGACCTCACCATCACGCCCGATGGCACCCGCGCCGTCTCGGTCTTCGCCACCGCCGGCTTCGATGTCTGGGACACCGCGACCCTAGCCAAGGTCCGAAGCTACGGGTCGAGGGCCGACGCCCCGGGCGCACCGGGTGCGATCGCCCTCAGTCCCGACGGGGCACACGTCGCCACCGCCTTCTACGGCACGAGCTACGGCCCCTACGCCGAGGTGTACAACGCCGACACCGGAGTGAAGACCATGCAGGCCCAGATGATCCACAAGGGCGACCTGGTCACCGGCAGCCTCTCCGTGCTCGGCGACGACCTCTACGCCCTGCTCAACGACTGGCCGTACAACCGGTACTACCTGTGGCGGGTGGAAGGCGCCGTCCTGCCGACGTCCACGCTGAGCCTGTCGGCCAGCACCTCGCCGACGGCGCTGGACCCGTTCACCATCACCGGTCAGCTCGCCGTCCCAGACGGTTCCGCTCCGGGCGCCCAGCCGATCGAGATCACCCGCACCCTGCCCAGCGGCGCCACCGCGACGCTGTCTGGGGTGACCACCGCCGCCGATGGCAGCTTCGTCGTCACCGACACGCCGCCGGTCGGTGGCAGCGTCAGTTACACCGCCGTCTGGGACGGCAGCGCCGCGTTCCGCTGGTCACAGACCACGACCACGGTCAACGTCGCCCAGCATCCCACCTCGCTGGTCGTGACCGGCCCAACGACGGCAAACGCCGGGAAGCCGCTCACGCTCACCGGCCGGATGAGCACCGCCGGCAACGTTCCCACGCCGGCCCCCGGGTCGATCGTGGTCTACCGGGTCTACACCAACAAGAGCGGTTCCGTCGGGGCCGAACTGCCGCTGGTGCCACTCGCCGCCGACGGCTCATTCACCATCACCGACACGCCCCCAGTGGGCGGCCAGTACACGTACCACGTCCGCTTCGATGGCGACGCCACCTACGGGTACGCCTACACCAGCCGGGATGTCACGATCCGGGGCGCGGGCAGCTGAACCACTCGCCTCGGCAACGGCGACGGTGCCGGTCCCGGTCAATCCAGACGGGCGCCGTCGCCCCGAGCACCGAGCTGCGGATCGAGTGCCGCAGCCGAGTGGCCGGTTGTGGACCTGCGTGGCGGAGCGATGACAGCGTCAGACGTTGAAACGGAACTCCACCACGTCGCCGTCCTGCATGACGTACTCCTTGCCCTCGATGCGGACCTTGCCCGCCGCCTTGGCAGCCGCCATCGAACCGTGCTCGACCAGGTCGTGGTACGAGACCACCTCGGCCTTGATGAAGCCGCGCTGGAAGTCGCTGTGGATGACACCCGCGGCCTCGGGCGCGGTGGCGCCGACCGGGACGGTCCAGGCGCGTGCTTCCTTGGGGCCGGCCGTGAGGTACGTCTGGAGGCCGAGGGTGCGGAAGCCGACCCGGACGAGCTGGTTGAGGCCGGGCTCGTTCTGCCCGATCGACTCCAGCAGCTCGCGGGCCTCCTCCTCGGGCAGGTCCACCAGCTCAGATTCAATCTTCGCGTCCATGAAGATCGCCTCGGCAGGGGCGACCAGGGCGCGCAGCTCGTCGAGGAACGTCTCGTTGGCCAGCTCGGCCTCGTCGACGTTGAAGACGTACAGGAAGGGCTTGGTGGTGAGCAGGTGCAGCTCGCGCAGGTGCTCCAGCTCGATCTTGGCGGCGGCGGCCCCGGAGTAGAGGGTGGTGCCGCCGTCGAGCACCTCGATCGCGGCCTTCGCGGCGGCGACCGCGGCCAAGCGGTCCTTGCGGAGCTTGGCCTCCTTCTCCAACCGGGGCAGCGCCTTGTCCAGGGTCTGCAGGTCGGCGAGGATCAGCTCGGTGTTGATCGTCTCGATGTCGTCGGCCGGGGAGATCTTGCCGTCGACGTGCACCACGTTCGGGTCGGAGAAGGCCCGGACGACCTGGCAGATCGCCGAGGCGTCGCGGATGTTGGCCAGGAAGGCGTTGCCCCGGCCCTGCCCCTTCGACGCGCCGCGGACCAGGCCGGCGATGTCGACGAACGACACCGGTGCCGGCAGCACCTTCTGCGAGGAGAAGATCTCGGCCAGCTTGCCCAGCCGCTCGTCGGGCAGCCCGACCACGCCGACGTTGGGCTCGATGGTGGCGAACGGGTAGTTCGCCGCCAGCACGTCGTTCTTGGTCAACGCGTTGAAAAGCGTGCTCTTGCCGACGTTGGGCAGGCCGACGATGCCGATGGTGAGACTCACGACGGGCCAGCTTACGCCGGTCCCGGCCGGGCCGGTCCAGGCGGCTCCGATTCGGCGCCGCGCCGGTGGTCGATCGTCACTCCCACCGGACCCTGTCAGGCGTTGCTAATCTCCCGGTTCGATGGTCCGCTGCTGGAGGTGGGATGACCTCGACGTTGCCCGAGCTGTACATCGCCGTCGACGTGGAGGCGGACGGGCCGATCCCCGGGCCGTACAGCATGATCTCGCTGGGCATGGCCGTGGCCGGCCGCCCGGACCTCACCTTTTACACCGAGCTGCGTCCCATCTCCGACGAGTTCGTCCCGGCGGCGCTCGCCGTCTCCGGCCTGGACCGGGACCGGCTGCTGCGGGAGGCGCCCACGGCGCAGGAGGGGATGTCGGCCGCGGCGGCCTGGGTCGACGGGCTGCGCCGGGTCGGCCGTCCGGTCTTCCTCGCCGCCCCGGCCGTCTGGGACGGCATGTTCGTGCACTGGTACTTCGTCCGCTTCGTCGGGCACAGCCCGTTCGGTGCGACCGGCTCCGGCGTCGACCTCCGCAGCTACTGGATGGGGTTGACCGGCAGCGAGTGGGCCCGGACCCGCCAGGGCACGATCAAGCACGAGCTGGGCCTGCACCACATGCCGCACACGCACCACGCCGGGGAGGACGCCGCCGAGCTGGCCCAGGTCTTCGACGCGGTGCTCCGCCGCCGGAAGCCTGCCGACGAGGCGTGACGCTCAGCTGAGCAGGCGGGGGGCGATCACCGCCTCCCGGACGCTGCCGTCCGCGCCCCGGCTGACCTCGTACGCGGAGACGCCCTCGCGGTCCGCGATTGCCTCGACCAACCGGGTGCCCCGGTAGACCAGGCCGACGCCGTCATCGGTGCAGTGGCTGGTGGGGAGCGTGCCGTCGCCGACCAGCTCGTGCATGAGCGGGCGGCGCTGGCCCTCGCTGTCGTAGTGCACCCCGTTGCCGTACGGCAGCCAGGCCAGGCCCTCCGTGAAACCGCGCAGCCGGGGGCCGAAACTGTCGGTGGCACCGCCGACATGCCAGCAGATCGAGCCGGCGGAGACGCCTGCCAGCACCACGCCGGCCTGCCAGCACTCGTGCAGGATCTCGTCGAGCCCGTGCACCCGCCACACGGCGACCAGGTTGGCCACGCTGCCGCCGCCGACCCAGATCACGTCCTGGGCGAGCAGGTGGGCGCGGACGTCCTCGACGTTCGGCATCGGGAACAGGGCGAGGTGCGACAGCCGGAACCGGGTGTCGGCGAACGCGCCGTAGACGGCGGTCAGCGAGGTGGGCTGGTCGCCGACAGCCTGCCCGAGGTAGCAGACCCGCGGCTGCGGGCCGGCCTCGGCCAGCTCGGCGGCCAGCTCGAACACCGGGCTGGGACGCAGGTCGTAGGGCCCGCGGTCGCCCCGGAAGAAGCCCATGCTGGTGGCGATGATGGTCGGGTCGCTGGCGGGCATCGGAGCGTCCTTCCGTCGGCGGCGGTGCGGCGTCCATCCTGCCGCAGCCGGCATCCCGCCCGCTCGGCGCGGGGCCCGTCCTCCACCCGCGGGTGGAGGACGAACACCCCGCCGACCCGATGATCAACAAGACTGGTCGGGCCGCCGTTGGCGGGGCACCTCGACCTCAGGCCAATGACCCAGGGCCCGACGGTCGGCCGGGGGCAGTTGCGCGGCGGCGGCGCGGGGCAGGGTGAACCGGTCGGCGGCGGCCGGCCCGGCCGAGACCGACTCGCGCAGCATCCACCGCACCTCGTCGGCCGTCCAGCCGAGCCCCGGCCGCGCGGCGATCTCGCGGATCAACCGCCGGCCGACCCTCGTGTCGTCGTCGTAGAAGCGCATGCACCAGTGGTGCGTCCACATCCCGAGCGCCCGCAGACCCGCGTCGTCCAGTGAGCCGGCCAACCGGCCGCAGGCGGTGTCGGGGAAACTCTGCTCGGGGTCGCCCGCCCGGTCGCGTTCGATGGCGCCCACGGCGGCCGGCGCGACGGCCCGCATCCGGCGGTAGAAGGACTGCGCCACCGCGCGGGGCAACGGCGGGAACGCACCCGGTGTAGACGCCGCCGCCCAACCCGCCACGCTCGTCATTCGCCGCACCCCTTCTTCAGTTGGTGGCCGGACGGTACTCGGCACGACCGACACTTTCGGGCCGAAAAACCCCACCGATCGTGGATAGCGACGATGACCTGCGGCGTCTGTATCTGTGACAACGAAACGGGGGTGGCGGGTGGACGAGGACGAACGCGCGCGGCTGGCCGAGTTCGTCGGCAGCCGGACTCCGGCGCTGATGCGGGTCGCGTACCTGCTGACCGGGGACCGTAACGCCGCCGAGGACCTGTTCCAGTCGGCGTTGGCGCGGACCATCCCGAAGTGGGGAACCATTCGGCACTCCGATCCCGAGGGCTACCTGCGGGTGGTGATGTACCGCGAGCAGATCAGCTGGTGGCGGCGACTGCGCCGGTGGCGGGAGACACCGCTCAACCCGGCGGACGAACCGGTCGGCGGCGACCCGAGCGGCGGCTCCGACGTGCGGCTGGCGATGCGTGCCGCGCTACGTCACCTGCCCCCGACACAGCGGGCGGTGGTGGTCCTCCGCTACTACGAGGACCTGCCCGAAGCCCGGGTGGCCGAGTTGCTGGGCTGCTCGGTGGGCACCGTACGCAGCCGTACCCACCGAGCGGTGCAGCGACTGCGCGACCTGCTGCCGGACGTCGACAGGCTGGAGGTACGGCGATGACCGAACCCTTCGAGCACCTCATCCGCTCCACCCTCACCGACCTGGCCGAGGAGGCACCGATCGTGCATGACCAGTTGAGCCGAGCGGAACGGCGGGTGCGCAACCGACGCCGCGCCACAGTGACGGTGGGGGCGGTGAGCACCCTGGCGGCGATCCTGATCGCCACCCCGCTCGCCCTGGCCGCGACCGGCTCGGACGCGCCTCCCCCGGCCGTGCCCAGCCCGGCCGGCCCGGCGGACGTGCCCAGCCCGCCCGTACCCACCCCGTCCCCGCCCACCACGGTGCCGACTGTCGAGCCGAGCCCCGGGGGCGCGCCTGCGGACCCGTCGACGACACCGGGCCCGCCCGGCGTACCGGGCCGGCCGACGGTCAAGCCGAGCCCGACGACCCCACCGGGCGACCCTGGTGCGCCCGGTGCGCCCGGTGCGCCCGGTGCGCCCGGTGCGCCCGGTGTCGTTCCGAGCCCGTCGGGCCCGCCCGGCGTGCCGGGTCGACCGAAGGGTTGAGCAGGACCGGTCAGGCCGGCGGTCGTCCCACGCCGGCCTGACCGGCCAACCCACGATCACCCCGTCAGCGGCGGTGCCGGAACGATGGGCGACCCCGGTCCCCGGGCGGAGATCCCGGTCACCTCCGCGCGGCACTCCCCCGTACCGGCGAGCGTTGCGCGCCGCGGCGACCAGCGGGCACCGGTCCGCCGAATTTGTCGAGGCCGGTGTGCCCGCTCATCCTTGGCTCATGACCGATCCCGGACACCCGAGGTGCGAGCTGCGGGGGCGACGATGAGCACCGCCATGGCCCGGGTGCCCGACTCCCTGCGGGGGCAGATCGTCACACCCGGCGACCGCCGGTACGCGCACCTGCGCTCGACGTACACCCGGTCGGCGTCGCCGGCCGCCGTCCTGCTGCCAAAGACCACCGCGCAGGTGGTCGACGCGCTCCGCTACGCGCGGGAGCAGCGGCTGCCCATCGCGGTCCGCAGCGGCGGGCACGGCCTCTCCGGAGCCTCGTCCAACAACGGTGGGATGGTCATCGACCTCTCCATGCTCAACCGGGTTCAGGTGATCGACGAGCGGGCCGGGCTGGTCCGGGTCGAGGCCGGTGCCCGCTGGGCGAACGTCGCGAAGGCGCTGGCCCCGTACGGCCTGGTGATCAGCTCGGGTGACTACGGCGGCGTCGGCGTCGGCGGGCTGGCCACCGGCGGTGGCGTCGGCTGGCTGGTCCGCGCCCACGGCCTCACCATCGACCGGGTCCGCGCCGTCGAGGTGGTGCTGGCGGACGGGACGCTGGTACGCGCGGACGCCGACCACGAGCCGGAGCTGTTCTGGCTGGTCCGCGGGGCCGGGGCCGGCGCGGGAATCGTGGTGGCCTTCGAGATCGAGGCGGCCGAGCAGCGCAACGTCGGTGTCGCGCAGCTGGTCGTCGAGGCGCACCCGGACGGCCGCACCGTCCGGGAGTGGACGAGCTACCTCGCGCAGGCGCCACGGGAGCTGTCCGCCGCCGCCGTGGTGTTCGCGGAGGGTCGATCGGTCCTCATGTCCATCACGGCCGTGGTCGCCGCCGAGAGCCTGCGCCGGGCCCGGCCTGCGGTGGAACCCCTGCTCGCCATCGGCAAGGTGCTCGAACACCGGACCGACCTGCTGCCGTACCCGACGCTGGTGCCGACCGCGCACCTCAACCCCAACGTCGGGCAGCAGCGTGGCACGACCACCAACGGTCTGTTCACCGCGCTGGACGACGCCGGGGCGCGGGCCGTGACGCGGGCGGTGACCGGGCCGGGGCGGGCGGTGGTCCAGCTCCGCTCGCTGGGCGGGGCGGTCAACGACGTCGCTTCCGACGCGACCGCTTACCCGCACCGTCACCAGGACACGCTGATTGTGGCCTCGGTGTTTCCGCCGCAGGCCGACGCCGCGTTGAACGCCGCCTGGCGGGCCGCCGGGGCGCGCGCCGACGGCGCGTACGTCAACTTCGAGAGCCGGCCGGACCCGGCCGCGTTCGCCCGGATCTACCCGGGCGAGACCGGGGCCCGGGTCCGACGACTGTGGAAGCGGTACGACCCGGACGGCGTGTTCCGATCGGCCCTGCTGACCGGCCAGGCCAACCGCGCCAGCCAGGGCAACCGGTCCAGCCAGGGCGCCGGTGCCGGCCAGGCCGGCCGGACCGGGCAGGCGACCCGGACCGGTCGGTCCGGTCAGCCGCACCGACGCCGCCGCTGACGCCGTCGCGGGTCCCGCACCGGACGCGCACACCCAGGTCCGATTCCCGCCAGCCGACGACCCGTCGAGCGGGGCATCATCGGTGACATGGAGATGGACTTCGAGCGGTGTTACCGGGCCGTGGACAGCCGTGACCAGCGGTTCGACGGCTGGTTCTACACCGGCGTGACGTCCACCGGCATCTACTGCCGGCCGTCCTGCCCGGCGATCACGCCCAAGCGGCAGAACGTCCGGTTCTTCCCGTCCGCAGCCGCCGCGCAGGGTGCCGGGCTGCGCGCCTGCCGCCGCTGCCGGCCGGACGCCGCGCCCGGCTCCCCGCTCTGGGACGTCCGCGCGGACGTGGTGGGCCGGGCGATGCGGCTGATCGCCGACGGGGTCGTCGACCGCGACGGCGTACCGGGGTTGGCCTCCCGGCTGGGCTACACCGAGCGGCACCTGCACCGGATGCTGAGCGCCGAGATGGGCGCCGGGCCGCTCGCGCTGGCCCGGGCCCAGCGCGCCCAGACCGCCCGGATCCTGATCGAGACGACCGACCTCGCGATGGCCGAGATCGCGTTCGCCGCCGGCTTCGGCAGCGTGCGGCAGTTCAACGACACGCTTCGCGAGGTGTACGCGAGCGCCCCGTCGGACCTGCGCACGGCCCGTGGCCGCCAGCAGGCGCCGGCCGGGGCGGGGACCATCGCGCTCCGGCTGGCGTACCGCCCACCGCTGCACGCCCGGGCGCTGCTGGACTTCCTCGCGGTGCGGGCGTTGCCCGGTGTTGAGGAGGTCCGCGACGGGACGTACCACCGGGGTCTGCGGTTGCCGCACGGCACCGGCCAGGTGGCGCTGACCCCGGCGGACGGGCACGTGGGGGCGACGTTGCGCCTCGCCGACCTGCGCGACCTGGCGCCGGCGGTGGCCCGCTGCCGGCGGTTGCTCGACCTGGACGCGGACCCGGCGGCCATCGACGCCACGCTGGCCGACGACCCGGCGCTGGCCCCGACGATCACCGCCGAACCCGGCATCCGCGTCCCTCGCGCCGTCGACGGCTTCGAGCAGGCCGTCCGCGCCATCATCGGCCAACAGGTCTCGGTGACGTCCGCACGAACAACCCTCATCCGCCTCCTCTCCGCCCACACTCGCGTTGATCATGAGGTTGACGAGGCCGATGGAGATCGAACACCAGGCCAACCTCATGATCAACGCGGTGGGCTGCGGGGGTTCTTGAGCGCGGAGGAGCTTTTGTCGCTGCCGGACTCGGGGTTTGGGATGCCTGTGGGGCGGCGGGAGGCTCTGCGGGGGCTGGCTCGGGCCGTCGTGGACGGATCCGTTGACCTGGCGGCGGGGGTGGATCGGGGGGAGGCCGTTCGGCGGCTGATCGCGCTGCCCGGCATCGGTCCTTGGACCGCCAACTACCTGGCCATGCGCGCCTTCGGCGACCCGGACGTCCTGCTCAGCTCAGACCTCGCGGTCCGGCGCGGCGCCGCCGCGCTCGGCCTACCCGACACCCCGACAACCCTCGACCGGTACGCCGAACGTTGGCGTCCCTGGCGGTCCTACGCCACGATCAGACTCTGGAGAGCGGCATGAACATCGACAGCACCGTACTGAGCACACCGGCCGGCCCGCTGAGCATCCTCGCCGGCCCCGACGGTGACGTACGGGCGGCCGGCTTCACCCCGGACCCGACGGCGCTGCTGCCCCTGGTCCACCCGACCCTGCGGGCACCGCTACGGGAGCGGGCCGATCTCGGGCCGGTCAGCGCGGCGGTCCGCTCCTACCTGGACGGTGACCTCGCCGCCATCGACACGGTGCCGGTGCGGCAACGCACCGGTGGAGAGTTCATGGCGTACGCCTGGCAGGTGCTGCGCGACGTGCCGCCGGGCACCCCGGTCACCTACACCGGGTACGCCGCGCTGGCCGGTCGACCACCGGCGGTGCGGGCCGCCGCGGCCGCCTGCGCCCGGAACGCGGCAGCCCTGTTCGTGCCCTGTCACCGGGTCCTCCGCACCGACGGGACGCTCGGCGGCTACCGCTGGGGGCTGGACGTGAAGAGGTGGCTTCTCGGTCATGAGCGGCGCTTGACAACAAGCTGACAGAGGCATCGACACCTGTTAGACGCTACCGTCTGGTAGTGCCTGTGGAGAGCGACGGCGACCCGGCCGCCCGGGCCGCCGCGGGCACCCACCCCGCGCACAACCTCTGGCGGCTTCGCCCCTACCTGCGCCCGTACGCCGCCGAGTTCGCCTGGCTGCTGGTCGCGGGGCTCGCCGGCACGGCGGCCGGGATCGCCGTACCGCTGGTGGTGCAGCGGGTCGTGGACGGGCCGGTGGCCCGACACGAACCGGCCGGGCTGCTCCAACTCGGCGGCCTGGCGCTGCTGCTCGGCGTCGTCGAGGCGGTGCTCATCTTCATCCGCCGCTGGGTGCAGTCGTCCTCGGCGGTGGGCATGGAGGCGGCGCTACGCGCCGACGTCTACGCCCACCTGCAACGGCTGCCGACGAGCTTCCACGACCGCTGGCAGTCCGGCCAGTTGCTCTCCCGGATCACCAGCGACCTGTCGGTGATCCGCCGGTTCCTCTCCTTCGGCGTGTTCTTCCTGGTGCTCAACCTGACCACGTACGTGGTCGTGGTGGTGCTGCTGATCAACCTGCACGCGGCGCTCGGGATGCTGGTCGCGGCCAGCGCGGTGCCGCTGCTGCTGATCAGTCGTCGGTTCGGGCGGCACTACCACGCCGCGTCCCGCCGGATGCAGGACCAGCAGGGCGACGTGGCCACGCTGGTCGAGGAGACCGCGCAGGGCCTGCGCACCATGAAGGCGTACGGGCGGGGGCCCGAGCTGGCCGCCCGCTTCGCCGGTGCGGCCCGGCGGCTGCACGACACCGGCGTCGGCAAGGGGCGGCTGCTGGCCAACACCTCGGCGCTGCTCGACCTGGTGCCCAACGTGACCCTGGGGGTGGTACTGGCGGCGGGGGCGGTCGCCGCCGCCCAGGGCACGCTCACCATCGGCGAACTGGTCGCGTTCGTCAGCCTCCAACTAATGCTGATCTGGCCGGTGCAGTCGCTGGGTTGGATCATCGCCAACGGTCAGGAGGCGGCAACCGCGGCCGACCGGATCCAGGAGGTGCTGGACACTCCACCCCAGATCGTGGATTCCCCCGGTGCGGTCGCGCTGGCCCGCGACGCGGTGCACGGTCGGCTGCGCTTCGAGCGGGTCGGGTTCAGCTACCCGGGTGCCACCACGGCGGTGCTGCGTGAGATCGACCTGAGCATCGAGCCGGGCGAGACGCTGGCCCTGGTCGGGGCCACCGGCTCCGGCAAGAGCACGCTGCTCTCCCTGGTGCCCCGGCTGCACGAGGTGACCGCCGGCCGGGTCACCCTGGACGGGCACGACCTGCGCGAGCTGCGGCTGGCCTCGCTGCGCCGGCTGGTCGGGGTGGCGTTCGAGGAGCCCACACTCTTCTCCATGTCGGTGCGGGAGAACCTCACCCTGGGTCGCCCGGACGCCGGTGACGACGAGATCCGCGTGGCCCTCGCACTGGCCCAGGCCGACTTCGCGTACGACCTGCCCTGGGGGTTGGCCACCCGGGTGGGCGAGCAGGGGTTGTCCCTCTCCGGCGGGCAACGGCAACGGCTCGCGTTGGCACGGGCCGTGCTCGGCCGACCGGCGGTGCTGGTGCTGGACGACCCACTCTCCGCTCTCGACGTGCACACCGAGGCCCTGGTCGAAGCGGCGCTGCGGCGGGTCCTGCGCGACAGCACCGCGCTGCTGGTGGTGCACCGGCCGTCGACGATCGCCTTGGCCGACCGGGTCGCCCTGCTGGAGGACGGGCGGATCACCGCGACCGGCCGGCACTCCGACCTGCTGGCCACCGTCCCGGCGTACCGGGCGCTGCTCGCCGCCGAGCCGCCCGCCGGGCCCCTACCGCCGGCCGGCGCCAGCGGGCCGAGCCCGTCCCCTTCGGACGGGTGGGGGCTGGTGCGCTCGTGAGCGTGCCGGAGCAGGCCGACCCAGCTCCCGAGGAGGAGCCGGAGCTCACCCGCTGGCGGGGCACCGCCACCGATCCGGAGGCCGACCGCAGTCGAGCCGAGGACACCAGCCCCGAGGCGGTGACCCGGCTGCGCCGGCTCAGTCGGACCCTGCTGGGCGACCTGCTCCGCCCACACCGGCGACGACTCGTCACGGCGGTCGGCCTGCTGCTGGCCCAGAACGCCGCCGCGATGGCCGGCCCGTACCTGGTCATGATCGGCATCGACCGGGCCATCCCGCCGTTGCGCGCCGGTGACCCCGGCCCGCTGATCACCGTCGCCGGGGCGTTCGCGGTGGCCTCGGTGACCGAGTACGCGGCCCGCCGCGGCTTCCTCACCCTCTCCGCCCGGATCGGCCAGTCCGTCCTGCTCGACCTGCGGCAGCGGGTGTTCGGGCACTTCCTGCGGCTGTCGGTGGGATTCCACGAGCGGTACACGTCCGGCCGGATGGTCTCCCGGCTCACCAGCGACCTGGACTCGATCGCCGAACTGGTCGACGGTGGGATCGACAGCCTGGTGCTGGCCGGCCTCTCGATCCTGTCGGTGGCCGCCATCCTGCTCTGGCTGGACCTGCCGCTGGCCGCGGTGACGCTGTTCGCCTTTCCGTTCCTGTTCTGGCTCTCCCGCTGGTTCGCCCGGTCGTCGGCGAGCGCGTACCGACGGACCCGGGACGCGGTCGCGCTGGTCATCGTGCACTTCGTCGAGTCGATGCGGGGCATCCGGGCGGTGCAGGCGTTCCGCCGGGAGCCCCGCAACCAACGGATCTTCGTGGCGCTCGGCGACGACTACCGACGAACCAGCCTGCACGCGTTCCGGCTGATCGCCACGTACTCGCCCGCGATCAAGCTGATCGGCAACGTCACCGTGGCGGTGGTGCTCTGCTACGGCGGTTGGCGGGTGCTCGGCGGGCAGACCGAGATCGGCGTACTCGCCGCGTTCCTGCTCTACCTGCGCCGCTTCTTCGAGCCGATGCAGGAGCTGAGCCAGTTCTACAACTCGTTGCAGTCGGCCACCGCCGCACTGGAGAAGCTGGCCGGGGTGCTCGACGAACGACCGGCCGTCGCCGAACCGGCCCGGCCCACGCCGCTGCCCACCGGGCCCGGCCATGGTGAGCTGATCTTCCGGGCGGTCAGCTTCGGCTACCGGGCCGACACCCCGATCCTCTGCGGGCTGGAGCTGACCGTGCCGGCCGGGCAGACCGTGGCGCTGATCGGGCCCACCGGGGCCGGCAAGTCGACGATCGCCAAGCTGGTCGCCCGGTTCCACGACCCCGACGCCGGCACGGTCCGGTTGGACGGGATCGACCTGCGCGACGTACGCGACGCCGACCTGCGCCGCGCGGTGGTGCTGGTGACGCAGGAGAACCACCTGTTCAGCGGGACCGTTGCCGAGAACATCCGGTTCGGTTGCCCGGGGGCCGACGACGACGCCGTCCAGACCGCCGCGCGGGCGATCGGCGCGCACGACTTCATCGCCGCCCTACCCGAGGGGTACGCCACTCAGGTGCACCGACGCGGCGGCCGGCTCTCCGCCGGGCAACGCCAACTGGTCGCGTTCGCCCGCGCGTTCCTGGCCGACCCGACCGTGCTCATCCTGGACGAGGCGACGTCGTCGCTGGACGTGCCGACGGAACGTCTCGTGCAGCGGGCACTCGGCACCATCCTGCGCGACCGCACCGCACTGGTTATCGCCCACCGACTCTCCACCGTGGAGACCGCCGACCGGGTGCTCGTCCTCGACGGCGGAAAGGTCGTCGAGGACGGCCCACCCGCCGTGCTGGCCGAGGCCGACGGCCGGTACGCCGCCCTGCACCGCCAGTGGCGCGACTCGCTGGTCTAGCGGGGCCGCCCCGGTCGTGGCCGTTCCCCGTCGGCCGGTGGGTTCGGCCGCAACTACGTCGCCCCGCACCCGGTAGGTGCCTACGATCGCAGGATGACCGATACGGCGAGGACGGCCCGCGCCGGCGTTCCCGAGCGTCCGACCCTGGACGGGCTCGAGGAGAGCTGGGCACGCCGCTGGCAGGAGGAAGGCACGTACGCGTTCGACCGCTCGAAGGAGCGCAAGGACGTGTACGCCATCGACACCCCGCCGCCGACCGTATCGGGCGAGTTGCACATGGGGCACGTCTTCTCGTACACGCACACCGACACCACCGCGCGGTACCAGCGGATGCGCGGCAAGGCCGTCTTCTACCCGATGGGCTGGGACGACAACGGCCTGCCCACCGAACGTCGGGCGCAGAACGTGTACGGGGTGCGCTGCGATCCGTCGCTGCCGTACGACCCGGTGTGGCGACCACCGGCGGCTCCGGTCGACGACGCGGCCCGCCGCGACCCCACCCCGATCTCCCGACGCAACTTCATCGAGCTGTGCGAACGGTTGACGGTCACCGACGAGCAGGCCTTCGAGGCGCTGTGGCGGCGGCTCGGGCTCTCGGTGGACTGGTCCCTGACGTACACGACGATCGGCCGGATGGCCCGGACCACCAGTCAACGGGCGTTCGTGCGCAACCTGCGCCGCGGCGAGGCGTACCAGTCGGAGGCGCCGACGCTCTGGGACGTCGGCTTCGCCACCGCGGTCGCCCAGGCGGAGTTGGAGGACCGGGAGCGCCCCGGCGCCTACCACCGGCTGCGGTTCGCCGCGGCCGACGGCCGGGAGGTGCTCATCGACACCACCCGGCCCGAGCTGTTGCCGGCCTGTGTGGCGCTGGTCTGTCACCCCGACGACGAGCGGTACGCCGACCTGGTGGGCGGCACGGTGCGCAGCCCGCTGTTCGACGTCGAGGTGCCGGTGTACGCCCACCCACTCGCCGAGCCCGGCAAGGGCACAGGTGTCGCGATGGTCTGCACGTTCGGTGACCTGACCGACGTGACCTGGTGGCGTGAGCTGGGGTTGGACACCCGGGTGGTGATCGGCCGGGACGGCCGGCTGCTCCCCGAGCCGCCGCACGGGGTGCCGGCACAGCCGTACGCGGCGCTGGCCGGGCAGACCGTCAACGGCGCCCGCCGGGAGATCGTCGGGATGTTGGCCGACGCCGGTGACCTGATCGGCGAGCCGCGCCCGATCACCCACCCGGTGAAGTTCTACGAACGCGGCGACCGGCCACTGGAGATCGTCTCGACTCGACAGTGGTATCTGCGCAACGGCGGCCGGGACGAGGCGCTGCGTGCCACCCTGCTGGCCCTGGGCGAGCAGTTGCACTGGGTGCCGGCGCACATGAAACACCGCTACGACAACTGGGTGGGCGGCCTGAACGGGGACTGGCTGGTCAGCCGCCAACGCTTCTTCGGGGTGCCGGTGCCGGTGTGGTACCGGCTCGACGACACTGGCGAGCCGGACTGGTCCCACCCTCTCACGCCGGACGAGTCCGCGCTGCCGGTCGATCCATCCACCGACGCGGCACCCGGTTACGACGAGTCGCAGCGCGGCCGGCCGGGCGGCTTCATCGGCGATCCGGACGTGCTCGACACCTGGGCCACGTCCTCGCTGACCCCGCAGATCGTCGGTGGCTGGGAGACCGACCCGGACCTGTTCGCCCGGGTGTTCCCGATGGACCTCCGACCGCAGGGGCAGGAGATCATCCGGACCTGGCTCTTCGACACCGTGGTCCGCTCGCACTTCGAGCACGGGGTGCTGCCCTGGCGGGACACCGTGCTCTCCGGCTGGATCCTCGACCCCGACCACAAGAAGATGGCCAAGTCCAAGGGGAACGTGGTCACCCCGCTGGCCCTGTTGGAGCAGCACGGCTCGGACGCGGTGCGCTACTGGGCGGCCAGCGGCAAACCCGGCATGGACCTGGCCTTCGACCCGGCGCAGATCAAGGTCGGCCGGCGGCTGGCCACCAAACTGCTCAACGCGTCCAAGTTCGCGCTCGGGCTGGGCGCGGCGGACGCGCTGCGCGCCCCGGCGACCACACCACTGGACCGGGCCATGCTCGCCGAGCTCGCCACCGTGGTCACCGCCGCGAGCACCGCCTTCGACTCGTACGACCACACGGCGGCGTTGCAGGTGACCGAGGCGTTCTTCTGGCGGTTCTGCGACGACTACATCGAGCTGGTCAAGGAGCGCGCCTACGGCACCGGCGCGGCGGCCGACTCCGCACGGGCGGCGCTGGCCTCGGCGCTCTCGGTGCAGCTGCGGTTGTTCGCCCCGGTGCTGCCGTACGTGACCGAGGAGGTCTGGTCGTGGTGGCGGTACGGCTCGGTGCACCTGGCGACGTGGCCGACCACCTACGAGGTGACCCGGACGATCGAGGGGTCGGGTGAGCCGGCGCTGCTGCGGCTCGCCGGTGACGCGTTGAGTCAGGTGCGACGGGCCAAGTCGGAGCGAAAGCTGTCGATGAAGGCGGAGGTGCCGTTGGCGGAGGCGCTCGGCCCGGCGGCGCTGCTGGAGCAGCTCACGCTTGTCGCCGACGACCTTCGGGCAGCGGGTCGGATCGGCAAACTCGACCTGCTCCCGGACCGTACCCCGGAGTTGGTCATCGCCTGCGCATTCTGACCCGTGTCCGCCGCCGCCCGCGCGGGCGGCGGCGGCCGGCGGGTCACCAGCCGCGCAGGAAGCGCAGCCCGAGCAGGAACGCGACCACGGCGGGCCCCACCAGCAGGGTGATCGCCTGGAGGCGGTACGGCATCCGGTGCCGGGTCAGCTCCCCCGCGTTGCCCAGCACGATGGCCCCGGCCAGCATCAGGAACGCACCCCACCAACCGGTCTCCAGGTGGATCAACTCCACCCGGATCAGTTGCAGGGTCAGGCCGAGCAGCGCACCGGTCAGCGCGAGCAGGGCCACCGCCCGGTGCAGGCCGCGGGCCAGCGGGTGGGCCGCCCGCCAGCCGTAGGTGCCGGCGACCGCCAGGCAGGGCAGCACCACCAGGAGCGGCCAGCCCCGCCCCATCACACCGAACATCAGTAGCGCGCCGACCGCGAAGACGATCGTGCCGACGCAGGCGAGCATGTACCCGGCGAACGCCCGGCCACCGCCGCGGGCCAGCAACGGCCCACCGCTGGCCGCGATCAACGCGGCCGGGATCAGGATGAACACCGCCCACCAGTGGAACTGGCCGCTGCCCTGGGCCGCCGTGGCGACCGTGGCACAGGCCAGCCCGGCGACGGCCAGGCTGGTCAGCCACGGCCGGCTGCTCCGGGAGTATGGCTCAGCCAACGACGTCCGCTCCGCTTCGACGCTCACGCCCTTCAGCCTGGCCCGATGGGGCCCGACCGGTCCATCCGGCCAGCCCTACCGCCACGCGGGGGCTGGCCGGAACAGCGCCTCGCACCGCGGTCAGCTCGTCTCGCCAGCCACGCTGAACGAGCGCAGGCGGTCGATGGCGAGCACGGTGAAGCCGACACTGACCAGCGCGGTCATCACCGACGCCACCGGCACCGACACGGTCGTCTCCAACAGCCCGGTGGGGGCGATCCGGTCGGCGAGGGCGATCACGTACTGCTGGATGGAGAGCACCTTCGTGCCGCTGACGAAGTTGCCCAGCAGCCCCTCCCAGATCAACACGTAGACCAGGCCGAGCAGCACCGGTCGCCTGGTGACCAGGCTGAGCGCGAGGAACAGCGCCGAGTACGCCAGCGCGCCGAGCGCCGCCGCGACCGCGAGCGCCAGACCGAGGCGTACCGAATCGGCGAGCACGCCCGCGACGTAGAGCGGCACCGCGACGGTGGCCGCGCTGACCCCGGCGGCGACCGCGAGCTTCGGCAGCACGATCTGCCAGCGCGGCAGCGGCTTGGTCAGGATGTGCACGACAGTGCCGTCGTCGATCTCGGCGCCCAACACGCCCGTGCCGACGATCAGCGCGACCACCGGCAGCACCACGGCCAGCCCGAGGCCGACCAGCACCGGCGGCCCCCACTCGCCCGGGTCCACCCCCAGCGACCGGCAGAGCACGGCCAGCCCGAGCAGCACCAACGGCAGCGGAAGCAGCAGCAGGAACCGACGCCGGCCGAACAGCCCGCGTGCGGTGATCCAGGTGATTGTCGACATGTCAGGCCTCCACCAGGTAGGAGAAGACGCTCTCCAGGGACTCGTCGGACGGCACCAGCTGGCGCACCCGGATGCCTTTGTTCAGTGCGATCCGGGGTAGCGCCCGGGTGAACGCGCCGTAGTCACCGGCCCGCACGGTCAGGCCGGTCGGGTCCAACTCGACCCCGCTCACCGACGCCTCGGCGATCAGCGCGACGGCCAGCGCCCGGTCGTCGGTGGAGCGCACCGCGAAGACGTGCGGGCGGTTGGTCATCAACCGGCGGATGGTCCGGAAGTCGCCGGAGGCGGCCAACCGGCCGGCCACCATCACCTGCACAGTCCCGGAGACCTGCTCGACCTCCTCCAGGATGTGCGAGCTGAACAGGATCGTCCGGCCGGCGTCACCCAGGGTGTGCAGCAGCTGCATCATGTGCAGCCGCTGGCGGGGGTCCATGCCGTTGAACGGCTCGTCGAGCAGCAGCACCTGCGGGTCGTGCACCAACGCGGCGGCCACCCGGGCCCGCTGACGCATGCCCTTGGAGTACGTGCCGATCCGGCGGTCCTGCGCCGACTCCAGCTCCACCAGGTCGATCGCCCGCCGGGCCGCGGCCGCGGGATCGGGCAGCCGGTGCAGCTTCGCGCTGGCCAGCACGAACTCGTACGCTGTGAGGAAACCCTGCACCGCCTCCCGTTCACTGACCAGCCCCAGCCGCCGGTAGACGTCGGGGTTACGCCAGGTCGGCTCGTCGTCGAGGGTGACCGTGCCGCGCGACGGGGCGAGGAACCCGGCCATCATGTGCAGCAGCGTGGTCTTGCCGGCGCCGTTCGGGCCGAGCAGGCCCGTCACGCCCGGCCCCAGGGCCATGCTGATGTCGTTGACCGCGACCACGTTGCCGTACCACCGGGACACCCCGGTCAGGCTCAGCGTGCTCATCAGGAGGCGACCTTCCGGTAGCGGGCCAGCAGGAGGGCGGTCGCGCCGGCGACCAACAGCACCGCGGCCAGGGCGTAGACCGGGCCGAACCCGCCGATCATCATTTCGCCCGGATCGCCCTCGACCAGCAGGTCACCCAGCGACCAGATGCCCACCCCCTGCACCAGCGTGGAGGGCGAGGCGAGCCCGGCCAGCTCGTTGGCGGCGCGCGACGGCAGGATGCTCAGCACCCCGACGATCGGGGTGGTCATCAGGAAGACCGCGACCACCCCACCGGCGGCGAAGGCGCGCTTGCCGGTCAGCGACGCGACCAGCAGGCCGACCGAGGCGAAGACCACCGCCCACAGCCCGGCGTAGAGCAGCCCGGGCAGCAGGTCGAGCAGCTCGTTCCACACTCCGCGCATGCCCTGCTTGGTGGTGAACGCGGCACCCAGGAACATCAGCAGCTGCGGCCCGCCGAGCAGCAGCCAGAGGGCGGTGACCAGCGCCAGCAGCTTGGCCAGCGCGTAGTCGGCGCGCGGCAGCGGCCGGGAGAAGTACAGCGGCAGCACACCGCTGCGCAGGTCCCGGGAGACCAGCTCCGGTGCGACGACCGCGACGAAGAAGATGACCAGCCAGCTCATCGCGTCGGCGAACTGGGCGTACGTGGCGACCGGCTCGCCGATCTGGCTGCGTACCGCGGCCAGGGCCACCGCGACCAGGGAGACGATGCCGACCACCAGCCACGGGAAGATCTTGGCCTTGGCGCTGCGCCCGAAGCCGAACGCGGTGCGCAGACCGTGCAGGTAGAGGGCGCCGAAGACCTGTCGGCGGCCCAGCCGTGGGCCCTGGTAGCGCTGGTAGCCGATGTCGTGGATGACACCAGTCGGCGTGGGGCGTACGGCGGTGGTGGACGACTCAGGCATGAGTGAGCTCCCTCGTGGCGAAGAGTTCGGCCACCCGGTGCCGGCGCTGGTCCAGTCGGTGCAGTGGCAGGTCCAGTTCGGCGACCGCACCGAGGATCAGGTCGTAGGTGCCGTCGTCGGCGAGCGGCACGAGCAGCAGTCGCCCGTCCCGGGCGACCGGCAGCTTCAGCTCGGCGAGTCGGGCGGCGAGCTCCTCGGTGCCCTCGCTGACCTCCACGGCGAGCACGTCGGTGGCCGAGGTCATCGCGGAGATGTTGTCGGCGCGCAGCAACCGGCCGCCGTCGATGGCGATCAGCGTGTCGCAGATCCGCTCCACCTCGCCGAGCAGGTGCGAGCAGACCAGCACGGAGATGCCGAACTCGGTGCCGATCCGGTGTACCAGGGCCAGCATGGCGTCGCGTCCGGCCGGGTCCAGGCCGTTGGTCGGCTCGTCCAGAAGCAGCAGGTCGGGGTCGTGCACCAGCGCCTGGGCCAGCTTGACGCGCTGCTTCATGCCGGTCGAGTAGCCACCGACCGGGCGGTAGCGCTCCTCGTAGAGCCCCACGTGCCGCAGCGCCTCCGAGGCCCGCTCACGAGCCGCGGTGCGGGGCAGGCCGCTCATCCGGCCGAGGTGGGTGACCAACTCGGCGGCGGACAGGTCCGGTGGGAGGCAGTCGTGCTCCGGCATGTAGCCGACCCGGTTGCGGACGGCCGCCGGGTCCGCGGTCGGGTCGATGCCGAGCACCGAGACCTGACCACTGGTTGGTGCGATCAGGCCGAGCAGAATCTTGATCAAGGTGGATTTTCCGGCGCCGTTCGCGCCCACCAGGCCGATGATCCCGGGCTCGACGGCGACGGTGAGGTCGGCCAGCGCGGTGACCCGACCTCCGTACGTCTTGGTGAGCGACTGGGTCGCGATCAGTGTCACGCGCCCAGCGTAGGGAGTCGATGCCCAGCATGGACACCGGCACGCCCCCTGTGCTCCCCTGATCCTTTCCCGGCCGGACCCCTAAGGTCCCCGGCGCGGCTCTGGCGACGTTTCCGCCGGTCCCGCGTCCGGCCCGACCCCGCCTCGGGAAAGACACACCAAAGGTGACACCATTCACCTCCCGTTCACCAGACATCGACCCGTCTGGTGATCGACCGACGACGCGGGAAGGGGTCCTGATGGCCGAGGCGGGCGTCCCCAAGGTGAGCGTCGTGGTGCCGGCGTACAACTCCGGCCAGCACATCGAAAAACTCATCGCCTCACTGCTGCGCCAGTCACTGCCCGCCGACGAGTTCGAAGCGATCTTCGTCGACGACGGCTCGACCGACGACACCGCCGAGCGCCTGGACCGGCTGGCCGCACAGCACGCCCACATGAGGGTGCTGCACATCGAGAACTCCGGCTGGCCGTCGCGCCCGCGGAATCTCGGCGTCGACCACGCCCGCGGCGAGTACGTCTTCTTCGCCGACGACGACGACTGGTTCGCCGACGAGGCCCTCGAACGGCTCTACGCGTACGCGAAGGCGAACGACGCGGACATCGTCATCGGCAAGATGGCCGGGTACGGGCGCTTCGTGCCGCGGGAGCTGTTCCGGAAGAACCGCCCCGCCGCCACCCTGGCGAATTCGCCGCTGATCGACAGCCTGACCTGCCACAAGCTGTTCCGACGCGCATTCCTCGTCGAGCACGACCTGCGATTTCCGGAGGGCGGCAAGCGTCGGCTGGAGGACCACTCGCTTGTCGTTCGGGCCTACTTCAAGTCCCGACACACCTCGGTGCTGTCCGACTACACCTGCTACCACCACATCCTCCGGCGCGACGCGCGCAACGTCACCGCGGCCCTGCTGGAGCCGTCGAGCTACTACGCGGCCGTGCGCGACGCACTGGACATCGTCGACGCCAACACCGAGCCGGGCCAGCTGCGCGACCGACTGCACCGGCGCTGGCTGCGCAACGAGATGCTCAGCCGACTGCGGGGTAAGCGGCTACTGGACGCCCCGGAGGACTGGGCGCAGCAGGTCGCGCTGGAGAGCCAGCGAATCATCCAGGAACGGTTCGCTCCGGGCGTCGCCGGCGGGCTGCCGCCCCTGCTCCGGGCCGTGGCGTACCTGACGGAACGGGGTCGTTTCGCCGACCTGCGGCGCCTTGCCCGCTGGGAGGCGGGGATCGCGGCACACGGCAGGGTCGACGAACTCCAGCACGTCGACAACTCCATCACGGTGACCGTCGCCGCCGAGCTGCGTTCCGCGAACCAGCCGGTCGGCTTCCGCTCCGACGACGGCCGCGACGTGCTGGTCCTTCCGATGGAGGAGATCGCGCCCGAGGTGCTCGACTCCACCGCGCAGGTCCGCAAGGCCCGCCTGGATCTGGTCGCCCGTCGCCGCGAGACCGGCGACGAGATCTTCATCCCGACGACCTTCGAGACCGAGCGGATCACCGGTACGACGCCGGCGGACACCGTCCACCTGGTGCACCGGGGCACCGCCACGATCGACTTCGGTGCTCTCAACGGGGGCCGGACCCGGGGCAGCTGGATGCTCAAGGCCCGGATCACCAACGTGGGCTGGACCGAGGACGCGCGACTGCCGCTGCTGTTCATCTGCCGGGCCGACGGGTCGCGACCCCGGATCCGCGACGAGCGGAAGGTGTGGAACCGGGTGCGGTCGGCGGTAGGCCGACGGATCAAGCGCTGATCCGCCCGCGCGGGTCGTGGAGTGGCGCCCTCGACCGATCGGCGGTCGGCTGCGAAACTGTGTGCCGGTCAGCGAGTGGGGGGTGTGGATGAGCAACGGCTGGGTGCTGCCCGACGAGGTGCTACGGGACGCACCGGCGTACACGCCACGTCCCGGTGAGCTCGCGGATCTGGAGCTGCTGCTGACCGGCGCGTACGCCCCTCTGACTGGTTTCATGACCCGCGCCGACCTGGTCTCGGTCAGCCGACGCGGCCGGCTGGCCGACGGCACGCCGTGGCAGGTCGCGGTCGTCCTCCAGGTGCCGGCCGCACTGGCGCAGAGCTTCGATCCGCGCGACCCGGCTCGCCGGGCGCTCGTGTTGACCGACGGGGAGGGCGCCCCGGCGGCCGCCCTGGACGTGGCCGACGTCTGGCCGGTGCGCGACGGCGTGGCGGGGGTGGGCGGTCAGGTCCGGCGACTGGGCGACGGTGGGCACGGTCCGTTCCAGCGACTGCGCCGTAACCCGGAGGAGGTCCGCGCGCTGCTGCCCCCGGGCCGGGTGCTCGGCGTGATCGCCGATCGGCCGTTGCACCGTCCGCAGCTCGCCCAGATCGCCCATGCCGCCCGCACCCTGGCCGCTCATCTGCTCGTGATGATCCCGGTCGGTGAGGGCGGCGCCGACGGGCTCCCGCCGGAGGCGCTGGTCCGTGCGATCTTCGCCGCCCGGGACCGGATGCCGCCCGCCACCCTGGTCGCGGTGCCGCTGTCGCACCGACGCGAGGAGATCAGTGACGCGTTGCTGCGCGCCCGGGTCTCCGCCGCGTACGGGGTCACCCACCTGCTCTCTACCGGGGAGATGCTCTCCGGTGCCGGGCTGCGGGTGCTGGTGCCGCGCGAACTCGCCTACGACAACCGGGACGGGCAGTGGCGTTGGCGGGAGGACATCCCACCGCGCAACCGCCGGCTCGCGCTGACCCAGCCGGAGATCGACGACCTGCTCGACCGGGGTTTCCCGCTACCGGAGTGGCACACCCCGCCCGCCGTGGCGCGGGAGTTGGCCCGGGCCCGGCCGCCGCGTCGGCAACGAGGGCTGGTGGTCTTCCTGACCGGCCTCTCCGGCTCCGGCAAGTCGACGATCGCCCGAGGGCTGGCGGACGCGCTGCGGGAGAACGGCGACCGCACGGTGACCCTGCTCGACGGGGACGTGGTGCGCCGGGAACTCTCCGCCGGGCTGGGCTTCAGCAAGGCCGACCGGGATCTCAACGTCCGGCGGATCGGCTGGGTGGCCGCCGAGATCGCCCGGCACCGTGGGGTGGGCATCTGCTGCCCGATCGCCCCGTACGCGGCGGCCCGCGCCACCGCCCGGGAGATGGCCCTCGCCGCCGGGGCGGGTTTCGTGCTGGTGCACGTGGCCACCCCGCTGGAGGTGTGCGAGCGGCGGGACCGTAAGGGCCTGTACGCGCGGGCGCGGGCCGGCCTGCTCACCGGGATGACCGGCATCGACGACCCGTACGAGGAGCCGACCGACGCCGATCTGGTGCTCGACACCACCGACCTGAGCGTGCCGGACGCGGTGCAGGCGGTGCTGCACCACCTGACCGAGACCGGCTGGGTGGAGTTGAAGATCGCCACCGCCTGAGTCGTCGCCGTACCCGTTCCTTCCACCGCTGACCGCTACGCGCTAGTGTTCATCTTTGTTGGAACACGTTTGACCGCGTGAGGTCGTGGACGTCCGGGGAGGCACGGCTGATGCTCGCTCAGCAGCGGCAGGCGGCCATCCTGGAGTGGGTCCGCTCCACCGGCGGCGTCCGGGTCAGCGAGTTGGCAGGCGAGTTCGGCGTGTCCGACATGACCATCCGGCGTGACCTGGATGCGCTGCACGAGCGCGGCCTGCTGGCCAAGGTGCACGGCGGTGCCACGACCACCGGGCCGAGCTCGACCGACGAGCCGGGCTTCCACGCCAAGTCGGTCCGCCAACTGCCGGAGAAGGCCGCCATCGCCGACCGGGCGGCCCAGCTGGTCCGGCCGGGAGCGGCGGTCGCGCTCTCCGCCGGCACCACCACGGCCGAGCTGGCCCGCCGGCTGGTGGACGTGCCCGAGCTGACCGTCGTGACCAACTCGCTGCCGGTGGCCGAGATCATGCACGCCGGTGGCCGCCCGGACCAGACGGTGGTGCTCACCGGCGGCGTACGCACACCGTCGGACGCGCTGGTCGGTCCACTCGCGGTCGGGGCCGTCCGGTCACTGCACCTGGACCTGCTCTTCCTGGGCGTCCACGGCATCACCGAGCGGGCCGGCTTCACCACCCCGAACCTGATGGAGGCGGAGACCGATCGGGCGCTCGTGGCCGCGGCCGACCGGCTGGTGGTGCTCGCCGACCACACCAAGTGGGGCACGGTGGGCATCTCCTCGATCGTCGAGTTGGCGGCGGCCCACGTACTGGTCAGCGACGACCGGTTGCCTCCACCCGCACGACGGGTACTCGGCGAACAGGTGGGCGAACTGATCATGGTGAAGGCGACAGGGGCGGGCCGCGTGACGCGCACGCCGACAACTGAGGGGACGGCGCCGTGAAGCGCACCGCGATCGACCTGGCCGACGGCCGGGAGCTGATCTACTTCGACGAGCGCGACGACGCGGTCCGCGACCAGCCGGACCGCCGGGACCTGCCCCCGCCTCCCCCCGCGTCGCAGCTGCGCTACGACCCGTTGACCGACGAGTGGGTGGCGGTAGCCGTACACCGGCAGACCCGCACCTTCCTCCCACCGGCGAACGAGTGCCCCCTCGACCCGTCGGCGGGCGACCGGCTGACCGAGATCCCCGCCCCCGACTACGACGTGGTGGTCTTCGAGAACCGGTTCCCGTCGCTGAGCGGCCGGGTCGCCGAGGAGCCCGGGGAGATCACCCCGTTCACGCCGGTCCGGCCGGGCCTCGGCCGGTGCGAGGTGGTCTGCTTCACGTCCGACCACAACGCCTCCTTCGCCAGCCTGCCTCCGCGCCGGGTCCGCACCGTGCTGGACGCGCTCGCCGACCGCACCCAGGTGCTCGGCGAACTGCCCGGTGTCGAACAGGTCTTCTGTTTCGAGAACCGCGGCGTCGAGATCGGTGTCACGCTGCACCACCCGCACGGGCAGATTTACGCGTACCCCTTCGTGACGCCGCGCACCCGCGCGCTGCTGGCCGCGGCGCGCCGGCACGCCGAGCGGACCGGCGGGGGCAACCTGTACGCGGACGTGCTGGCCGCCGAGCGCGCCACCGGCGACCGGGTGGTCACCGAGAACGAACACTGGACGGCGTTCGTCCCGGCGGCCGCGCGCTGGCCGTTCGAGGTGCACATCGCGCCGCACCGCGTGGTGCCGGACATCTCGGCGCTCAGCGACAGCGAGCGGGACGCCTTCGGGCCGCTCTACCTGGATCTGCTGCGCCGCTTCGACGGCCTGTTCGACATGCCGATGCCGTACATCTCGGCCTGGCACCAGGCGCCCGTGCGGGCCGACCGCGAGCTGGGCCACCTGCACCTACAGCTGTTCAGCATCCGGCGGGCCAAGGACAAGCTGAAGTACCTGGCGGGCTCCGAGTCCGGGATGGGCGTCTTCATCAACGACATCGCCCCGGAACGCGCCGCCGACCTGCTGCGCGCCGCCTGAGCGGCCCGCCGTGCGCGGTGCCTGAGCTTGGCGCGACCCCGCCGTGCGCGGTGCCTGAGCTTGGCGCGACCCCGCCGTGCGCGGTGCCTGAGCTTGGCGCGGCATGAGCTTGGCGGGAAACAGGGCGCGGGGGGCCCGGGACAGGGCCCCCCGCAGGGAAGGGACGGCTGGCTGTGCACGGCACAGCCGGGAAGGCTGGCTGATCGGCGCACGGGTGCCGCGGGTCGACCGTGGTCAACCTTCCTTGGACGCGACTGGCATCTCGTCCATCCTGGTCAACGAGGCGCGCCGGCCTTAGTGACGCCGACCGGCGCGGCGACGCCAGACACGCCGAAGCCCGCCGGCAGGAGTGCCGGCGGGCTCCGATGACGCGGTACGCCTGGATCAGGCGGCGATCTTGCGGGCCAGGTTCTCGTCGAGCGCGTTCATGAACTCGTCGGTGGTCAGCCACGGGGCGTCGCGCGAGATGAGCAGCGCGAGGTCCTTGGTCATCTGGCCACCCTCGACGGTGTCGACGATGACCTGCTCCAGGGTGTTGGCGAACTCGGTGACCGCCGGGGTGCCGTCCAGCTTGCCCCGGTGGGCCAGGCCCCGGGTCCACGCGTAGATCGACGCGATCGGGTTGGTCGAGGTCTTCTCGCCCTTCTGGTACTGCCGGTAGTGCCGGGTGACCGTGCCGTGCGCGGCCTCGGCCTCGACGGTCCGGCCGTCCGGGGAGAGCAGGACGGAGGTCATCAGGCCCAGCGAGCCGAAGCCCTGCGCGACGGTGTCGGACTGCACGTCACCGTCGTAGTTCTTGCAGGCCCAGACGTAGCCGCCCTCCCACTTGAGCGCGGCGGCGACCATGTCGTCGATGAGCCGGTGCTCGTAGGTGATACCGGCGGCGTCGAACTCGGCCTTGAACTCGGTCTCGAACACCTCGGCGAAGATGTCCTTGAACCGGCCGTCGTACGCCTTGAGGATGGTGTTCTTGGTGGACAGGTAGACCGGGTAGTTGCGGTCCAGCCCGTACCGGAACGACGCCCGGGCGAAGTCCCGGATCGACTCGTCGTAGTTGTACATGCCCATGGCGATGCCGCCGCCGGGGAAGTTGGCGACCTCCATCTCCATCGGCGCGCCGCCGTCGGCCGGGGTGTAGGTGATGGTCACCGTGCCCGGGCCGGGGACGACGAAGTCGGTGGCCTTGTACTGGTCACCGTGGGCGTGCCGGCCGATGATGATCGGCTTGGTCCAGCCGGGGACCAGCCGCGGCACGTTGGACATGATGATCGGCTCACGGAAGACGACGCCGCCGAGGATGTTGCGGATGGTGCCGTTGGGCGACCGCCACATCTTCTTCAGGCCGAACTCCTCGACCCGGGCCTCGTCCGGGGTGATGGTCGCGCACTTGACGCCGACGCCGTGCTCCTTGATGGCGTTGGCGGCGTCGATCGTGACCTGGTCGTCGGTCTCGTCGCGGTGCTGGATCGACAGGTCGTAGTAGTGCAGGTCGACGTCGAGGTAGGGCAGGATCAGCTGCTCCCGGATCTGCTTCCAGATGATCCGGGTCATCTCGTCGCCGTCGAGTTCTACGACCGGGTTGTTTACCTTGATCTTCGCCATCGGCCGGCGCTCCTCTCGGGGGACACGTGCTCAAGCAGTACGAGCGTACTGCAATTGGGCCGGCAGCCCCCAGCCGGCCTCGACCGGCCGGCGGAACCGGGCTGCACGGAACAGGAATGCCCTGGAATCATCGTCCGATGCCACTGAACCGCACCCTCGGGTCTATCACGGTCACCGCACTCACCGACGGTGAGGGTGCCTTCTTCCAGCCCCGCGCGGAGGCGTTTCCGCAGGCCACGGCTGCGCACTGGGTGGAGGCCGACCGGCGCGACCCCGGCTCGGTGACCGCCGACGGGCAGTGGTGGCTGCCGTTCCGCAGCTTCGCGATCCGCGCCGGCGACGGGCCGGTCACCCTGGTCGACACCGGCATCGGCCCGACCGACGCACCCGCCGCGAGCTGGGCACCCGTGCCCGGCCGGATGCCCGCCGAGCTGGCCGCCGCGGGCATCGACCCGGCCGACGTCGACACCGTCGTCCTGACCCACCTGCACAGCGACCACATCGGCTGGGCGGTCACCGGCGCGCCGGGGCGGCCGTACTTTCCGAACGCGAGCTACCTCCTGCAACGCGCCGAACTCGACGCGGCGGAGACGCTCAACCCCGGGCTGCCGGCCGGCCTGATCGCGCCCTTGCGCGCCGCCGGCCAGCTCCGGGTGGTCGACGGCGAGACCGCCCTCACCCCAGCGGTACGTCTGCTGCCCACCCCCGGCCACACCCCCGGTCACCAGTCGGTGCTCCTGACCTCGGCCGACGAACGGATGCTGCTCACCGGCGACCTGCTGGTGCACATGGTGCAGCTCGTCGACCCCGACCTGGCGTACGCCCACGAGGAGGACCCGGAACTCGCCCGCACCTCCCGGCTGGCCGCCCTCCACACCCACTCCCCCACTGTCCTGGCCACCCCCCACCTGTCCGCCCCCTTCACCCCCCACCCGTCCCCGTAGATCACCCGCCGAGCCGGCCAAGATCCCCCTCGATCCCGGATATAGGCGCAACCCAAGCCCCCAGAGACCACTACAACCAGGATCAAGCACGATCTCGACTGGAAATCCGCGCAACATCAGCGAAAGTGCTGCCTCCCCAGCCCCCGAGGCAGCAACATCCCCGAAGTTGCGCGCCTCCCGACCGCCGCCCCACCCACCCACCCCACCCCCACCCCGTCCCCGTCCCACCCCGCCCACCCCTCCTGGTTGATCCCGCCGCCGCCCACCCCTCCTGGTTGATCCCGCCGCCGCCCACCCCTCCTGGTTGATCAAGAGGTTTGCGTCAGGAATCGCCGCTGTGGTGACGCAAACCTCTTGATCAACCGGGGCGAGCCGGGCCGGGCGGGGCCGGGGCGAGCCGGGCCGGGCGGGGCCGGGGCGAGCCGGGCCGGGCGGGGCCGGGGCGAGCCGGGCCGGGCGGGGCCGGGCGGGGCCGGGCGGGGCCGGGCGGGGCCGGGCCGGGGCCGGGCGGGCCGGGCCGGGTGGGGCCGGGCCGGGGCCGGGCGGGGCGCACGCAGTGAGGGCGCGCCGGCTTTGCCGGCGCGCCCTTCGGTGGTGCGGTGGTTCGGGGGAACTACATGCTGGAGATGTCGCCCTGCTTGGCGCGGACGGCCTCGGCGGCCTCCAGGAGGCTGGCGCGCTCGTCGGCGTCCAGGTCGGTCTCGACGACCCGCTTGACGCCCTCGGCGCCGATCTCGGCCTCGACACCCAGGTAGACACCGGAGATGCCGTACTCGCCGTCGACCCAGGCGCAGACCGGCATGACCTCGCCGGAGTCCTCCGCGACGGCCTTCGCCATCCGGGCCGCGGCGGCGGACGGGGCGTAGTAGGCCGAACCGGTCTTGAGTAGCGCGACCACCTCGGCGCCACCGTTGCGGGTCTTGACGACCAGCTCCTCGATCTGCTCGGCCGGCATCGCGTCACGCAGCGGCTTGCCGTTGACGGTGCTCTTCGACGGCACCGGGACCATGGTGTCGCCGTGCGAGCCCAGGGTCAGCGTGCGTACCGACGCCACCGGCACGTTCAGCGCCTCGGCGACGAAGTTGCTGAACCGGGCGGTGTCGAGCATGCCGGCCTGGCCGAGCACCCGGTTCTTCGGGAACTGGGTGGCGAGCTGGGCCAGCGCGGTCATCTCGTCCAGCGGGTTGGAGACCACGATGACGACGGCGTTCGGGGCGTACTTGGCGACGTTCTCGGCGACCTGACGGACGATCTTGGCGTTGGTCTCCAGCAGGTCCATCCGGCTCATGCCCGGCTTGCGCGGCAGACCAGCGGTGATCACGACGACGTCGGAGCCCTCGATGCTCTCGTAGCCCTCACCGTTCGGGCCGGTGGTCACGCCGACGACCTTGGTCTCGAAGCCCTCGATGGCCCGGGACTGGTTGAGGTCGAGCGCGAGGCCCGCGGGCTTGCCCTCCACGATGTCGGTGATCACTACGGTGTCGAAGACGTCGTACTCGGCCAGGCGCTGTGCGGTGGTGGAGCCGTAGAAGCCAGCCCCGACGACAGTGACCTTCTTACCCATGGTCGTCCCACTCCCTGATACCAGTCGGTTTTCCGGACCGTATCAGTCATCCTGGCACCGATCGGGCCAGGGGCGGCGGCCATCGCCGGGATGGGGTGAACGTCACCGCCGTCCTGGTTCGGCACTGCTTACGTGCGGGTCAGCCGCGCTCTGCGCGCTCCACGACGTTGCTGAGCAGCATGGCCCGGGTCATCGGGCCCACGCCGCCGGGCATGGGGACGAGGGCGCCGGCCGTCTCGGCGACCTCCGGGGCCACGTCACCGGTGTAGCGGCCCTTGCCGTCCGCGCCGATCACGCGCGTGATGCCGACGTCCACCACCACGGCGCCCGGGTTGATCATGTCGGCGGTGAGCAGACCCGGTACGCCGGCCGCGACGATGACGATGTCGGCGGCGCGGGTGTGCGAGGCGAGGTCGAGGGTGCCGGTGTGGCACAGGGTGACCGTGGCGTTCTCACTGCGCCTGGTGAGCAGCAGGCCGAGCGGTCGGCCGACGGTGTTGCCGCGACCGACCACCGCGACGGTGGCACCGCGCAGCGCCACGTCGTGCCGGCGGAGCAACTCGACGATGCCGCGCGGGGTGCACGGCAGCGGACCGTCGTAGCCGAGCACGAGGCGGCCCAGGTTGACCGGGTGCAGGCCGTCGGCGTCCTTGTCCGGGTCGATCAACTCGAGCACCCGCTGGGTGTCGAGGTGGGCCGGCAGCGGCAGTTGGACGATGTAGCCGTGGCACGCCGGGTCGGCGTTCAGCTCGGCCAGCACGTCGTCGACCTGCTGCTGGGTGGCGTCGGCCGGCAGTTCGCGACGGATCGAGGCGATGCCCACCTCGGCGCAGTCGCGGTGCTTTCCGTTGACGTACGCCTGGCTGCCCGGGTCCGCACCGACCAGGACCGTGCCGAGCCCGGGGATGATGCCGCGTTCCGCGAGTGCCTTCACCCGTATGCGCAGCTCGTCCTTGATCTCCGTTGCGGTTGCCTTGCCGTCGAGAAGCGTCGCCGTCACGACCAGATCGTCTCACGGCCGACACCTGCGGTTCCGACGACCTCGGCCTCGGGTCGTCCGCCGCCACGGCGAGGTGCCGGCGATCGGGTCAGGTTGAGCGGGCTCCCGTCCAGATAACCGTGTGTGACGTGTTCCTAGTCACTCTCGGTCACAATCTGTGGATTCGATCACGATCGAACCAGACAGGTCGGCAGTCCGCCGACGAAGGCCGGACCCCCACCCCAGAAGCCGTTGGCCCGACCCAGGTAGACCCAACGGACCCGTCAACCCTTCGAATTTCCGCAGGCTGCCCCCGCTAGACACGGTTTCGTCTAGCAGACTCGCTCGCTCCCGACAAGGGAGGCAACCCCGGACCGTTACCCACCCGCAACCGCGTCGTTGTCGAAGGCCCACCACCGACCTACCGTTACCGCTTGTTGCGCAGCGTAACCCAGCGTCGGGCCTGACTGCGCAGCGTGAGGAGATGAGGAGGCTCAATGCGAGTTCGTAGACTCGCCGCCTGGACCGCCCTCCCGCTCGCGGTGACGCTGGGCCTCGCGGCCTGCGGCAGCGGCGGAGACGGTGGATCCGGTGGCAGCGACAGTTCGGCGGTCAGCATCCAGATCGCCGAGCCGAAGCACCTGGTTCCCACCAACACCACCGAGACGTCCGGGTCGCAGGTGCTCGCCGGCCTGTTCAGCCCGCTCGTCGACTACGACGCCCAGAACAAGCCGTACGAGGTCGCCGCGCAGTCGATCACCTCGACCGACAACAAGGTCTGGACGATCAAGCTCAAGGACGGCTTCACCTTCCACAACGGTGAGAAGGTGACGTCCGAGGACTACATCAACGCGTGGAACTACGGCGCGTACGCCCCGAACGGCCAGGACAGCAACTTCTTCTTCGAGAAGATCGCTGGTTACGCCGACCTGCAGGGCAAGGCGCCGAAGGCCAAGGAGATGTCCGGTCTGAAGAAGGTCGACGACCTCACCTTCACCGCGACGCTCTCCGAGCCGTACATCGACTTCAAGACGACGCTTGGCTACAACGCGTTCTACCCGATGCCGGACGCCGCGTTCTCGGCTCCGGGCGTGCTCAAGGACTCCTACGAGCAGGCGCCGATCGGGCAGGGCCCCTTCAAGATGAAGGGCGCCTGGCAGCACGACAGCAAGATCGACGTCGAGCGCTACGACGCGTACCCGGGCGAGAAGCCCAAGGTCAAGAACATCGAGTTCCGGATCTACCAGCAGCTCACCGCGGCCTACGCGGACGTCCTGGCGGACAACCTGGACGTGCTGCCCACGATCCCGACCGAGAGCCTGAGCACCGCCCCGACCGACCTGGGTGACCGGTACAAGACCAGCCCGATGTCGTCGTTCCAGTTCCTGGCGTTCCCGACGTTCGACAAGGACTACAGCAACCCGGACGTGCGCAAGGCCATCTCGATGGCGATCGACCGTGACGAGATCACCAAGTCGGTCTTCAAGGGCTCGCAGACGCCGGCGCGTTCCTTCGTCTCGCCGGTCCTGCCGGGCTACCGGGAGAACACCGCTGGCAAGGCCGGCGAGTTCAACCCGACCGAGGCCAAGAAGCTCTACCAGGCCGCCGGCGGTCCGTCGAAGATCGTCATCTCGTACAACGGCGACGGCGGGCACAAGGACTGGGTCGACGCCACCGTCAACCAGCTCAAGGCCAACCTGGGCGTGGACGCGGTCGGCTCGGCCGAGCCGAAGTTCGCCGACCTGCTGACCAAGGTCGAAAAGAAGACGCCGGTGGGTGCGTTCCGGATGGGCTGGGTCATGGACTACCCGACCATGGAGGACTACCTCGGCCCGCTGTACAGCACGAACGGCTCGTCGAACTACTACGGCTACAGCAACCCGGAGTTCGACAAGCTGGTCAAGGAGGGTTCCGCCGCCAAGACGCAGGACGAGGCGATCGCCAAGTACCAGCAGGCGGAGGACATCCTGGCCAAGGAGATGCCGGTGATCCCGCTCCGCTTCGGCGAGAACGTGTTCGGCCACTCGTCCAAGGTCAAGAACGTGGAGATGGACCTGTTCCAGCGGGTCAACCTCGTCAAGATCGAAGCAGCCAGCTGAGCTGACCATGGTGCGGGCCACCCGGGCGACGAAGCCCGGGTGGCCCGGACCGCGCCACCGGGGCCGGGCCGCAGCAGCGGACCCGGCGTCGGTGGTGCCGGCTCCCCCGGGCCGGACGGCATGTATCAGATATTTCGGGTACGACCAGAGATGCCGTCCTGCGACCCTTTCGCACATTTCCGGAGAGACTGCTAAGCATGTTCCGCTACATCCTGCGGCGCCTACTGCAGATGGTCCTGGCGTTCTTCGGGACCACCCTGATCGTCTACGCGCTGACATTCGCCGGGCAGGGCGACCCGATCCAGGCGCTCGCCGGCGAACGGCCGGTGACGCCCGCGCAACGGGCCTACCTGACCGAGAGGTACCACCTGGACGCCACGGGCGTCGGCGGGTTCTTCTACCGCTACTTCGACTACGTGAAGAACCTGCTCCAGGGCAACCTGGGCGAGTCGCTCACCGGTCGGAACATCGGTGACATCCTCCAGTCGGCCTGGCCGGTCACCGTGCGGCTCGCGCTCATCGCCCTCGCTGTGGCGATCATCTTCGGCGTCACCGCCGGGGTGCTCGCCGGCATACGTCGGGCCAGCATCTTCGACAACTCGACGCTGGTGCTGACCCTGCTGGTGCTGGGCATCCCGACCATCGTGCTGGCGCCGCTGGCGCAGTACTTCCTGGGCGTCAAGTGGCAGCTGTTCCCACCCACCGCCGGCTCCGACCCGACGTTCTACGCGCTCCTGCTGCCGGGCATCGTGCTCGGCTCGCTGTCGCTGGCCACCGCCCTGCGACTCACCCGGGCCTCGGTGGCGGAGAACCTGCGCGCGGACTACGTCCGGACCGCCCGGTCCAAGGGCCTGGTAAAGCGGCGCATCGTCATCGTCCACGTGCTGCGCAACTCGCTGATCCCGGTGGTCACCTTCCTCGGTGTGGAACTGGGCAACCTGATGAGCGGCGCGATCATCACCGAGGGCGTCTTCAACATCCCCGGCGTGGGCTTCAACCTGTTCCGCGGCATCCGCACCGAGGACGGCCCCCTGGTGGTGGGCATCGTCAGCGTGCTCGTCGTGGTCTACCTGGTCTCGAACCTGGTGGTGGACGTCCTGTACGCCGTACTCGACCCGAGGATCCGCTATGAGTAAGCGCAGCGAGGTGGCGGCATGAGTGACTTTGAGACTGTGGCGGCCACCGAGAACCAGGCCGCGCGACGTGGCCCCTCGGGGGAGCCGGGCGCACCCAACCAGGTCGGCGCCCCACAGAAGCCTCGCAGCCTGGCCGGGGACGCCTGGCGCGACCTGCGCCGCAATCCGATCTTCTGGATCTCGCTGGCGCTGGTCGTCATCTTCACCCTGATGGCGCTCCTCCCCGGGGTGTTCACCGCCAACAGCCCGAACGACTGCCTGCTCTCCCGGCAGCACGCCGGGCCGTCCGGCGGGGCCATCTTCGGGTACGACTTCCAGGGCTGCGACACGTTCTCCCGGGCGGTCTACGGCACCCGCGCGTCGCTGCTGGTCGGCGCGCTCGCCGCGCTCGGCACCGGGATCATCGCGCTGGTGATCGGCATGCTGGCCGGTTACTTCGGCCGCTGGGTCGACGCGGTGCTCTCCCGGGTGATCGACGTGGTGCTCGGCATCCCGCTGCTGCTGGCCGCGATCGTGCTGCTCAAGCGGGTGTCCAGTGACAGCCAGTGGGCTCGGATCGGCGCGGTGGTCTTCGTGCTGGCCCTGCTCGGCTGGACCACCGCCGCCCGCGTGGTCCGGTCCTCGGTGATCACCGCGAAGGAGCAGGACTACGTCGCGGCGGCCCGGATGCTCGGCGCCGGCAACAGCCGGATCATGTGGCGGCACATCCTGCCGAACTCGCTGGCCCCGGCGATCGTCGTGCTGACCATCGCGCTCGGCTCGTTCATCGCGGCCGAGGCGACGCTCTCCTTCCTGGGCATCGGCCTGAAGGCGCCCACCATCTCGTGGGGCCAGGACATCGACACCGGCCGGATCCACATGCGGGAGGCGGCCACCCCGTTGATCGTCCCGTCGGCCTTCCTGGCGCTGACCGTGCTGGCGTTCATCATGCTCGGCGACGCGATCCGTGACGCCTTCGACCCGAAGCTGCGGTGATCCCTCACATGCGAGCGCGAGGAGTGAGCGAAGCGAGCCCCGCAGTCGCGAGCGAAAGGCAGGCACAGTCATGACCATCAATCCCACGCCCGCCTCCGCCACACCTGAGGGGGGTCACCTGCTGGAGTTGCGGGACCTGCACGTCGAGTTCCGCACCAACGAGGGTGTCGCCCGGGTGATCAACGGCGTGTCGTACCACCTGGACGCCGGCGAGACGCTTGCCGTGCTCGGCGAATCCGGCTCGGGTAAGTCGGTCACCGCCCAGGCGATCATGGGCATCCTGGACACCCCGCCCGCGTTCGTCCGCTCCGGCCAGATCCTCTACCAGGGTCAGGACCTGCTCACCCAGTCCGAGGAGCAGCGCCGGCAGGTACGCGGCAAGGAGATCGCGATGATCTTCCAGGACGCGCTCTCCGCCCTCAACCCGGTCTTCCCGGTCGGATGGCAGATCGGCGAGACGCTGCGCCAGCGCGCCGGCATGTCCCGAGCCGACGCTCGACGTCGTGCCATCGAACTGATGGATCTGGTCAAGATCCCGGGTGCCGCGAAGCGGATCGGTGACTACCCGCACCAGTTCTCCGGCGGTATGCGGCAGCGCGTCATGATCGCCATGGCGTTGGCGCTGGACCCGAAGGTGCTGATCGCCGACGAGCCCACCACGGCACTCGACGTGACAGTGCAGGCCCAGATCATGGACCTGCTGGCCGACCTGCGTCGGGAACTCAACATGGCGATGATCCTGATTACCCACGACCTGGGCGTGGTCGCCGGTGTCGCGGACCGGATCGCGGTCATGTACGCCGGCCGGATCGTCGAGCACGCCGACGTCCGCTCGCTCTACAAGGCGCCCGCCCACCCGTACACCAAGGGGTTGTTGGAGTCGATCCCGCGCCTGGACGTCCGCGGCCAGGAGCTGTCGACGATCAAGGGGTTGCCACCGAACCTGATGCGCATCCCGTCCGGCTGCCCGTTCCACCCCCGGTGCCCGTACGTCCAGCAGGTCTGCGTGGACGAGGTGCCGCACGACCTGGTCCTCGGCGACGGCCGGACCAGCGCTTGCCACTTCGCGCAGGAGGTCCGTGATGACAGCGTCGCCCGCTAACCCCACCAAGGTCCGCGGCGAGACCATCCTCTCCGTCGACAATCTGGTGAAGCACTTCCCGATCACTCAGGGCGTGCTGTTCCAGCGGCAGATCGGGGCGGTGAAGGCCGTCGACGGAGTGAGCTTCGAGCTGCGTCGGGGCGAGACGCTCGGCGTGGTCGGCGAGTCCGGCTGCGGCAAGTCCACCCTCGCCCGGCTGCTGATGCGGCTGGAGACGCCCACCTCCGGAGGTGCCACCCTGGAGGGCAAGGACCTGTTCAAGGCTTCCGGGGGCGAGCTGCGCCGGCTGCGCCGCAACATGCAGATGGTGATGCAGGACCCGTACACCTCGCTGAACCCGCGGATGACCGTCGGCGACATCATCGGCGAGCCGTTCGAGATCCACCCGGACGCCGCGCCGAAGGGCAGCAAGGCCAAGCGGGTCCAGGAGCTGTTGGACCTGGTCGGGCTCAACCCCGAGCACATCAACCGGTACCCGCACCAGTTCTCCGGCGGTCAGCGTCAGCGCATCGGCATCGCCCGCGCCCTCGCGCTGAAGCCCGAGGTGATCGTTTGCGACGAGCCGGTGTCGGCGCTGGACGTCTCCATCCAGGCCCAGGTGATCAACCTGCTCAAGCAGCTCCAGGGCGAGCTGGGGCTCTCGTACATCTTCATCGCGCACGACCTGTCCGTGGTGCGGCACATCGCCGACCGCGTCGCGGTGATGTACCTCGGCCGGATCGTCGAGATCGGCACCGAGGACGAGATCTACGAGCGGGCCACCCACCCGTACACCCAGGCTCTGCTCTCGGCCGTGCCGGTGCCGGACCCGGAGGCCCGGGACCAGCGCAACATGATCCGGCTGGTCGGCGACGTGCCCAGCCCGGCCGACCCGCCGAGCGGGTGCCACTTCCGGACCCGCTGCTGGAAGGCCCAGGAAGTCTGCGCCGTCGAAGACCCGGCAACGGTCCCGAGGGCGGCGGACCCCCACCCGTCCGCCTGCCACTTCGCCGAACTCCGCCCGACAACCACGGCCTGACCCCACCCGATCCCTGCCGTTGATCATGAAGTTATTGCCCTGACACGCCGACGTGCAGGGCAATAACTTCATGATCGACGGGGTCGAGCCCCGGGGGGTGGGGGGGTTAGTGGAAGAAGTGGCGGGTGCCTGTTAGGTACATCGTTACGTTGGCCTTCTTGGCTGCTTCGATGACCTCTTCGTCGCGGATGGAGCCGCCGGGCTGCACGATGGCGCGGACGCCGGCGTCGATGAGGATCTGCGGACCGTCGGCGAACGGGAAGAACGCGTCCGAGGCGGCGACCGAGCCGCGGGCCCGGTCGGCGCCGGCGCGGGTGACCGCGAGCTGGGCCGAGTCGACGCGGTTGACCTGACCCATGCCGACCCCGACGGTGGCGCCGCCCTTGGCGAGCAGGATCGCGTTGCTCTTCACCGCGCGGACCGCCCGCCAGGCGAACGCGAGGTCCCGCAGCAACTCCTCGTCGGCGGCCTCGCCGGTCGCCAACTGCCAATTGGCCGGGTCGTCGCCGGGAGCGTTCACCCGGTCGGCGACCTGGGCCAGCACGCCACCGGTCACCTGCCGCAACTCCACCAGCGCCGGCTTCCAGGCCGGTGCCCGCAGCAGCCGGATGTTCTTCTTGCCCTGCAACACCTCGACCGCGCCCTCGTCGAAGCCGGGCGCGACCACCACCTCGGTGAAGATCTCGGCGACCTGCCGGGCCAGCGCGACCGAGACCGACCGGTTGACCGCGATGACGCCGCCGAACGCCGACACCGGGTCGCAGGCGTGCGCCAGGCGGTGCGCCTCGGCGACGTCCGCGCCGACCGCGATGCCGCACGGGTTGGCGTGCTTGATGATCGCCACCGCCGGCTGGTCGGCGAAGTCGTTCGCGGCCCGCCAGGCGGCGTCCGCGTCGACGTAGTTGTTGTACGACATCTCCTTGCCGTGCAGCTGCTCGGCCTGGGCCAGCCCCGCCGGGGCGTCCGGGTCGGTGTAGAGCGCGGCCGGCTGGTGCGGGTTCTCGCCGTAGCGCAGCGCTGTCGACTTGCGCAGCGCCAGACCGGCGAACTGCGGCCACCAGTCGTCGGCCGGAGCCAGCTCCTGGGCGCACCACTGGGCCACCGCGACGTCGTACTCGGCGATGTCGGCGAACGCCCGGGCGGCCAGCGCACGGCGCTGGGCCAGGGTGAAGCCGCCCTCGCTGAGCGCGCCGATCAGCGCCGGGTAGCCGGCCGGGTCGGTGAGCACGGCGACCGAGGCGTGGTTCTTGGCGGCGGCCCGCACCATGGCCGGGCCACCGATGTCGATCTGCTCCACGCACTCCTCGACGTCGGCGCCGGAGGCGACGGTCGCCTGGAAGGGGTAGAGGTTGGAGACCAGCAGGTCGAACGCCGCCACGCCCAGCTCGTCGAGCTGTGCCACGTGCGTGTCCTTGCGCAGGTCCGCGAGGAGACCCGCGTGCACCTTCGGGTGCAGGGTCTTCACCCGACCGTCGAGCACCTCGGGGAAGCCGGTCACCGTCTCCACCGGCGTCACCGGCACCCCGGCGGCGGCGATGGTGCCCGCCGTGCTGCCGGTGGACACGATCTCCACGCCGGCCGCGTGCAGGGCCTGAGCCAGCTCGACCAGCCCGGTCTTGTCGTAGACGCTGACCAGCGCCCGCCTGATCGGGCGGCGCCCGTCCTGAGTGGGACTCACGGAACCGTGACCTTCCTTCCGGTGATGGTCCAGCCTTCGCGGACCAGCCGACCGACCTGCTCGACGAGCTGGCGCCGCTCGGCTTCCTTGATGCGCTCGGTGAGCGTGTCGACGTCGTCGTCGTCCAGCACCGGCACCGCGACCTGCGCGACGATCGGCCCGGTGTCCATGCCGGCGTCGACGAAGAAGAGGGTGGCTCCGGTGAGCTTCACGCCGTAGGCGAGGGCGTCACGCGGGCCGTGGATGCCGGGGAACGCCGGCAGCAGCGTGTTGTGCGTGTTCAGGTAGCGGTCGCCGAAGGCGGCGAGGAAGTGCGGCCCGACCAGCTTGAGGAAACCGGCCGAGATGACCAGGTCGGGCTGGTGCTTCGCGACGTGCGCGGTGAGCGCGCGGTCCCAGTCCTCCCGGGTGTCGTGGTCGCGGACCCGCTCGACGAAGGTCGGCACCCCCGCCGCGTCGGCCCGGTCCAGGCCCGCGATGCCGTCGCGGTCCGCGCCGACCGCGACGACCTGTGCGCCGTACGCGGGGTCGGCGGCGGCATCCAGCAGCGACTGGAGGTTGCTCCCGGAGCCGGAGATGAGGACGACGATGCGGGCGACAGGCGCGGGCTCGGTCACCGGGCCACCCTATCGGGCAGGTCAGGGACGCCCTTCGGCTGGGCCACGCGCCGATCTTCGACAGTGCCGATGTGCGTCGACCCGATACGCTGCCGCTCGCTCGGGCCGAACGACGCGCCGGCCCACACACCGCCCCTGATCCGGCACACGCCCTTTGCTCTGCACCCGCCCAGGCACCACTGACCGACAGCTGAGCGCTCGACAAGAGCAGGTTTGCCTGCTTTGGGAGACATGTCGTCCTGTTGCTGTACTGGGCTTTGGGAGGACTGACCGCGATCATGGATGGAAACAAAGAGCACCAACTGACGGAACAAGTCCAAGGAGCTTCTCGAATGCAGCCCGGTAACCCCGGTCAGGACCCGTACGGCCAGCAGCCCAACCAGGACCCGACCGCTCCCCAGCCGCCGGCCGCCCCGTACGGCCAGCAGCCCACCTCCGGCCAGCCGTACGGCCAGCAGCCGCAGGATCCGTACGCCGCGCCGCAGGCCCCGTACGGTCAGCAGCCCACCTCGGGGCAGCCGTACGGCCAGCAGCCGCACGACCCGTACGCGCAGCAGCAGCCGCCGTACGGCGCCGGCCCGACGTACCCGAACGCCGGGTACCCGCAGGCGCAGGGGCAGAACAACACCCTCGGCCTGGTGTCGATGATCCTCGGTATCGCGTCGATCCCGCTGGTCTGCTGCCTGTACCTGGGCATCCCGCTCGGCATCGCGGGCATCGTGACCGGTTATCTCGCCAAGCAGAAGGTGGCCCAGGGCCAGGCCAACAACGCCGGCCAGGCCAAGGCCGGTCTGATCTGCGGCGCGGTCGGCGTCGGGCTGGGCATCCTGCTGCTCATCCTGAGCGTCGTGGCGCAGGTCAACCTGCCCACCCAGCCCTGACGGGCTCGGAATCGACGGGGCGCTCCGGGTTCGCTCGGGGCGCCCCGCGCTCGTCTACTGCGCGGGCCCGCGAGCCAGTGCCCGGGTGGCGGCGGCGCCGAGCAGCGCGCCGACCGCGATGACACCGGCCGCCACCGCCCCGACCTGCCAACCCACCGGCCCGACCTGAGCCAGCCGACCGGCGCCGAGCGGCCCGCCGGAGACCGCGGCAGCCGCACCGAGCACCACCCCGGCCACCGGCCCGGCCAGCGCCGCCGGCGCCAGCAACCCGGCCCAGCGCTGCGCGGCCCGCTCCGGGCCGGCGAGTCGAGCCACCCGACGGGCGAGCAGCCAGCCGGCCACCATCCCGGCCAGCACCGGCACCGCGAGCAACAGGGCGCCGAAGCCGTCCACCGGGCCGCGCGGCAGGCCAGCGAGCAGCGGCACGGCCGGCAGCGCGCCTACCGACACCTCGCTGGTGCGGACTGCGGTGTCGGTCCCGACCGCGAAGCCCGGCCCGAGCAGGTAACTGGTGGACCAGACCGCCGCGTTGGGCGCGTACGCGACGCTGACCAGGGTGATGCCGGCCTGCCCGGCGACCCCGGTCCGGTACGCCCCGATCATGTCGGCGGCGTCGCCGCCGCCGGTGGCCACCGCCAGGCCGGCCGCGCCCGCGCCCGCGCCGAGCAGCAGCAACGCGGCCACCAGACCGGTGCGCACGCCGTCGCGCACCGGGCCCGGCAGCCGGGTGACGAGCAGCCGGGTCACAGCGGTGATCCGGACCGCGCCGACCAGCGCGGCGAGCGTGCCGACCACCGCGAACGTGACACCCGCCCGGATCAGTGACACGTCCGGCCCGCCGGTGCCGACCAGCACCGCCGCGAGCGCGCCGAGCAGCGCGTACGCGATGCCGACCGCACTCGCGGCGAGCAGTGCCCGGCGCGGTGAGCGGGTGTCGCGAGCGCCGATCGCGCGGCTGACGTGCACGCCGGCGCGGGTCAGCCGCCAGAGCGCGAGCACGGTCAGCGCGAGCGGGGCGAGGCCCAGCGGACCGGACTCGGTGTGCAGTGGCACGCCGTGCCCGAGCAGCCAGCCGGCCAGCGCGGTGCGCAGGGTGCCGGTCAGGGTGGTGGAGTCCGCGCCGAGCTGCACCAGGCCGAGCACGATGGCGACGGGCAGATACGAGGTGAGGGCGGCCCAGCAGGCGGCCACCCCGGCGGCGACGGGCAACGGCGCACGCCCGCGCGGCGACCCGCCCGCGCGGGGCGCGGGCACCCGCCGGGCCGGTGCGGCACGGTCGACCGGCCGGTCGTCGGCGCTCACACCGCCGGGACGGCTGGGACGGTCAGGGGTGACGGGGGACATCCGCTCTACTCTGGCACGTCGCGCGGGCGGTGGCAGTCCGTTAACCCCTCCTAAGGACGGCGAGTTCACCGAACCGGCGTCCTGCCCACCCGGGCCGGTCTAGCCTCGGCCCAGAGGGGGCGCGAGTCGCCGCCACCCGGGACGGGCTCGCCGGTCGCGGTCCGGGCCGGTACGTCGCCCATGACCGCTCGGAGGAAGCTGTGACGACGCCATACCCGCCTCCCCCGCCACCACCGGCCCGGGGACGCGACCGAACCACCCTCTGGGGTGTGCTGGGCATCGTGCTGGGGCTGATCTGCTGCGGCATCTTCGGCATCGTCTTCGGCTACCTGTCCATCCGCGACGCCCGGCGGTACGGGCAGTCGCCGTTGCTCGGTTACCTCGCCATCGCGTTCGGCGTGATCAACATCATCGGCGGGGCGATCCTGCGCGCGACCGGCAACTACCCGTTCTGGAACAACGACTGACGCGTACGCCGAAGGGGGTCGACCGGAACCGGTCGACCCCCTTCGTCTTGCCTGACCGGCTCAGCTGCCGGACATGATCTCCCGCATCAGCTTCGCGGTCTCGGTCGGCGTCTTGCCGACCTTGACGCCGACGGCTTCCAGCGCCGCCTGCTTCGCCTCGGCGGTGCCGGCCGAGCCGGAGATGATCGCCCCGGCGTGACCCATGGTCTTGCCGGGAGGAGCTGTGAAGCCGGCGATGTAGCCGACCACCGGCTTGGTGACGTTGGCCTTGATGAACTCGGCGGCCCGCTCCTCGGCGTCGCCACCGATCTCACCGATCATGACGATGGCGTCGGTCTCCGGGTCGGCCTCGAACGCCGCGAGGGCGTCGATGTGGGTGGTCCCGATGATCGGGTCACCGCCGATGCCGACGCAGGTGGAGAAGCCGATGTCGCGCAGCTCGTACATCATCTGGTAGGTCAGCGTGCCGCTCTTGCTGACCAGACCGATCCGGCCGGAGCCGGTGATGTCGGCCGGGATGATGCCGGCGTTGGACGCGCCCGGCGAGGCGATGCCCGGGCAGTTCGGCCCGATGATCCGGGTCCGCTCGCCCTGCGCCACGTTGTACGCCCAGAACGACGCGGTGTCGTGCACCGGGACGCCCTCGGTGATCACCACGGCCAGCGGAATGGCGGCGTCGATCGCCTCGACCACGGCGGCCTTGGTGAACTGCGGCGGCACGAAGATGACGGTGACGTCGGCCCCGGTCTCGGCCATCGCGTCCGCGACGGACGCGAAGACCGGCAGCTCGGTGCCGTCGAAGTCGACCTTCTGGCCCGCCTTGCGCGGGTTGACGCCGCCCACCACGTTGGTGCCGGCGGCCAGCATCCGCCGGGTGTGCTTGGAACCCTCGGAACCGGTCATCCCCTGGACGATGACCTTCGAGTCCTTGGTCAGCCAGATAGCCATGATCAGACCCCCGCAGCTGCCAGCTCGGCGGCCCGCTCGGCCGCACCGTCCATGGTGTCCACCCGCTGCACGAGCGGGTTGTTCGCGCTGTCCAGGATCGCCCGGCCAGCCTCGGCGTTGTTGCCGTCGAGACGGACGACGAGCGGCTTGGTGACCTGCTCGCCGCGCTGCTCCAGCAGGGCCAGCGCCTGGATGATGCCGTTGGCGACCTCGTCGCAGGCGGTGATGCCGCCGAAGACGTTGACGAAGACGCTCTTCACGGCCGGGTCGGAGAGCACGATCTCCAGCCCGTTCGCCATCACCGCGGCACTCGCGCCGCCGCCGATGTCGAGGAAGTTGGCCGGCTTGACGTTGCCGTGCCGCTCACCGGCGTACGCGACCACGTCGAGGGTCGACATGACCAGACCCGCGCCGTTGCCGATGATGCCGACCTCGCCGTCGAGCTTGACGTAGTTGAGGTCCTTGGCCTTGGCGGCCTGCTCCAGCGGGTCCACCGCGGCCTGGTCGACAAGCGCCTCGTGGTCCGGGTGCCGGAACGCGGCGTTCTCGTCCAGGCTGATCTTGGCGTCGAGCAGCAGCATCCGCCCGTCGCCGTTCTTGGCGAGCGGGTTGACCTCGACCAGGGTGGCGTCCTCGGCGACGAACGCCTGCCACAGGCCCACGGCGATCTCGACCACCTGGTCGGCGACCTCGGCCGGGAAGCCGGCGGCGGTCACGATCTCGCGGGCCTTGGCCTCGTCCACGCCCTTCACGGCGTCGATCGGGGCCTTCACGACCTTGTCGGGGGTGTCGGCGGCGACCTGCTCGATGTCCATGCCGCCGGCGACGCTGGCGATGCAGAGGAAGGTGCGGTTCGCCCGGTCGAGCAGGTACGAGAAGTAGTACTCCTCGGCCACGTCCGCGGTCACCGTGATCATGACCTTGTGGACGGTGTGACCCTTGATGTCCATGCCGAGGATGTCGGTGGCCCGGGCCACCGCCTCATCCGGGCCCTCGGCCAGCTTGACGCCGCCGGCCTTACCTCGGCCGCCGACCTTTACCTGCGCCTTGACGACCACACGGCCGCCGAGGCGTTCGGCGATCGCGCGGGCCTCTTCCGGGGTAGTGGCGACGCCGCCGGCCAGCACGGGCAAGCCGTGCCGCTCGAACAGGTCCCGCCCCTGGTACTCGTACAGGTCCACGATTGCGCGTCCCGTCCCGTCTCCGCGGCGCGCCGTCGCGCCGCCACCAGCGTTCAAGAAAAACAGTTTGACGCCTGTCATCAGTTGAAACAGGCCATTGGCCGCAGCCTAGCGAGGTCGGCACCACCGGCAACCGAGCGGGTGCACGGTGTGCGGTAATGCACAACCGGACATCAGGTGTGGCCGGTTTCCGGCCATGACCCGGGCTGCATCCACCGTCCGGGCGATGTTGTCCGGCTTGCGTAACCCCGTCGTGGGGGCGTCGTTGAGTCAGGTGTCGGAGCGCTGAACAGCGCAAAGACGGGATACGGCCGATGCCCTGTCGGTCGAGGGGTGGCGGCGGGGCATCGTGCATAGAGGGGCCGGACGTGTGAGGGGTGCGTCCGGCCCCTCCCCCGTGCCCAAATCCGTTCGCGCAGCAGATCGGCGCGGCTCAGGAAACCGGCTGGGCCACGTTCTGTCGGACCCACTCGACAATCGCCTGGGTGGTGGCGCCCGGCGTGAAGATCTTCGCGACGCCCAGCTTCTCCAACTCGGGAATGTCGCCGTTCGGAATGATGCCGCCACCGAACACGACGATGTCGCGGGCGTCCCGCTCACCGAGCAGTTCCAGCACCCGCCGGAAGAGCGTCATGTGCGCGCCGGAGAGAACGGACAGGCCGACCGCGTCGGCGTCCTCCTGGATGGCGGTCTCCACGATCTGCTCGGGGGTCTGGTGCAGGCCGGTGTAGACGACCTCCATCCCGGCGTCCCGCAGGGCGCGCGCGACGACCTTCGCGCCCCGGTCGTGGCCGTCCAGACCAGGCTTCGCGACGACGACCCGAATTCGAGAGCTCATCAGCGCACACCTTTCACCGGCTTGACCGCCTTCACCTTAACGAACGGTAACCCGGCGGGCCCGGCCCGGGAAATCCGGGCTCTGTCACCGGCCGTTACCCGGCGCGTCCACCCGGCAACCCGCAGGAGTCGGCCCCACACCGTTCCCGGTCCACTCTGGCCGAGCCGGCGACGCCCTCCCCACACCGTTCGGAGTCAAGCCGGACGACTCCGCCGGAACGGTCACGCTCGGCGACGAACGGGCAGCGACGGGGGCACCGTTTGGCGTCGCGATGCGTGACAATCACGGACGCAAACGGACAGATCGACACGCCAATTTTTCCGTCTAGCTTGTGACTCGCCTGGCGGTTGGCTAACGTGTCCACGGTTGTCATCAGGTCCATGGACGGGTGACGACGCGGTCAGCGGACGCTTCACTGGAGTCTCAGGGACGCCCACCGGCCGCTTCGGAACCCCGACAACGGAGGGTGTGCGTGCGCCAGCGCCTGTCGTCTGAGCCCGATCGATATCGCGGTCGCCGCCGCGTACCCACCCCACCCCGCAGCCGTTACGCCGCTGTCGTCACCACCGCGTTCGTCGGTGCCGGCATCGTGGCCCTCGGCGCGAGCGCCCTGCCGGACGCCAAGGACGTCAGCCCGACGGTCCTCGACGAGCTCAAGCAGGCGTCGGTCACCAGTCAGGACGCCGCGGCCCGTGCGGACAACGCCGACCGCGCCTCCCGGGACAGCCGCAGCACGGACAGCGCCGAGCCCGAGGTCTGGCTGTTGCCGCTTCAGGGGTACGACTTCAACTCCCCGTACGGGATGCGCTGGGGCAAGCTGCACACCGGCGTGGACCTGGTCGCCGGCGAGGGCACGCCCTACGTGGCCATCCACGACGGGCTGGTCACCAAGGCCGGCTGGTTCGGTGGGTACGGCAACGCGGTGATCGTTCAGCACGCCGACGGCAGCGAGGCCATCTACGGCCACTCCTCCGCGGTGAGCGTCAAGGAAGGCCAGCAGATCAAGGCGGGCGACCAGCTCGGTCTGGTGGGTCAGACCGGCCACGCGTACGGCACCCACCTGCACCTGGAGATCCATGTCAAGGGGCAGCCGATCGACCCGGTGCCGTTCCTCCAGGAGCGCGGAGTGGACATCAAGCTGCAAGTCGAGGCAATCTACAGCGAGGTAGCCGCCTCCTGACGGTACGTAACGACCGTTGACCGCCCGGATCTGTCGATCCGGGCGGTTTTGCGTTGAGCGGTGTCGGCTGATGTATCCCGGGTCACAGCCGCGATTGTGACGGACGGCACCCGCTTACATGATCACTTTTCCGGATGTAGCGCCGCACAGCGGGTCATATCCGGGCACCCGCCCGTGAATTCTCCGTCGGGGGCTCCGGTCCCCGCGCCCGCCTCACCTCGGCCGGACACCAGTATTTCGAGGTCAAGTGCCCCCTCGACTGTGAAGGTCCGCCGTGCAGGAAGACAGCCCCGTCCAGAACGAGAACACCAGCGACACCAGCCAGACCGCGCCGCCGCAGCGCACCGGCCGGCGGAACCGCCTCATCGTGCTCGGGGCCGCCGCCCTGGTGGCCCTGGGCCTCGGTGGTGTCGCCGTCGCCACCAGCGGCACCGACCACCCGGCACCCGCCGCCGTCTCCCTCGACGCCCAGTCCCGGGCCGAGGCCGCGAGCCGGGCCGACCGCTCGGTCCGTGAGTCGAGCGCGCCGGTCACCCCCTCGCTCAGCCCGACGCCGAGCCCGTCGGCGGTCAGCGCCAGCCCCACGAAGACGGCCGCCGCGAAGGCCAAGCCGAAGCCGAAGCCGAAGAGGACCACCAAGCCCACGCCCGCCTGGGTCGACCCGATGCCGGGCGCAGCCGTCACGTCCTGCTACGGGCAGCGCTGGGGCACCCTGCACGCCGGTATCGACCTGGCGCTGCCCTCCGGTACGCCGATCCGCGCCGCGGCTGCCGGCACCGTGACCCAGGCCGGCGACGCCTCCGACGGGTACGGCAACTCCGTCTTCATCGACCACGGCAACGGGTACCTGACCCACTACGCCCACCAGAGCCGCATCGCGGTCACCGTCGGCCAGGCGGTCAAGGCCGGCCAGGTCATCGGCTACGAGGGCGCCACCGGCGACGCCACCGGCCCGCACCTGCACTTCGAGGTGCACCAGGGCATGTGGAACCAGATCGACCCGGCCCCGTTCATGCGGGCGCACGGCGTGGACCTGGGCTGCTGATTCACGACCCCGCGCGGTTCGCAGGCACCAGCAGGGAAAGAGTGGCCTCAAAGTTGCCCGAGGCCACTCTTTCCCTGATCTAGCGCGATCTTGGGAGCCGGGTCAGAGTTTGTCGACCGGGGCGTGCCGGAGCACCAGCCACATCGTCTGGTCGCCAAAGTCGATCTGCGCGCGGGCACCCGGGCCGTGCCCCTCGACGGCGAGCACCCGCCCCAGCCCGTACCGCTGATGGTTGACCCGGTCGCCCGCGGACACCTTCGGCCCCTGCGGCAGCTCACTGGCGGTGGTCAGTCGGCTGGCGTCCACGCCGAGCCGCTGCGCCAACTGGGCCGCCTTCGGCGTACCCCCGGTGAAGTTGCCACGCACGCCGGGCGCGCGGTCCGCGCGGCCACCGACGCCGCCGCCCCCGCCAGCCCACGAGGTGTACGACCCCTCGGTGCGCTCCCAGTGCACCAACTCGGTCGGCAGCTCCTCCAGGAAGCGCGACGGCGGGTTGTAGGACGGCTGCCCCCAGGCGGAGCGGGTGACCGCCCGGGAGAGGTAGAGCCGCTGTCGGGCACGGGTGATGCCGACGTACGCCAGTCGCCGCTCCTCCTCCAACTCGCGGGTGTCGCCGAGCGAGCGCAGGTGCGGGAAGACGCCGTCCTCCAGCCCGGTGAGGAAGACCACCGGGAATTCCAGCCCCTTGGCGGTGTGCAGGGTCATCAGGGTGACCACGCCCTGGTGGTCGGGGTCGTCGGAGGGGATCTGGTCGGCGTCGGCGACCAGCGCCACCTGCTCCAGGAAACCGGCCAGGGTGGCCCGCTCCCCCTCCTCGCCCTGCGACTCGATCCGCTCGGTGTACTCCCGGGCGACGCTGACCAACTCCTGGAGGTTGTCCACCCGGCCGGCGTCCTGCGGGTCGAGGCTCTCCTCCAGCTCGGTGAGGTAGCCGGAGCGGGTCAGCAGCGCCTCCAACACCTCCTCCGGGGTGCCGGTCTCGGCCAGCTCACGGGCGCCGTCGAGCAACGCCACGAAGTCGGCGATGCCGTTGGCCGCCCGGCTGGAGATGCCCGGCGCCTCTCGGGCCCGGCGCAGCGCCGCGCCGAAGGAGATCCGGTCGCGGCTGGAGAGCGCCTCGACACACGCCTCGGCGCGGTCGCCGATCCCCCGGCGGGGGGTGTTGAGCACCCGCCGCAGGCTCACCGTGTCGTCGTCGTTGACCACCGAACGCAGGTACGCCAGGGCGTCGCGGACCTCCTTGCGCTCGTAGAAGCGCACCCCGCCGACCACCTTGTAGGGCAGGCCGACGCGGATGAACACCTCCTCGAAGACCCGGGACTGGGCGTTGGTGCGGTAGAAGACCGCGACGTCGCCGGGGCGGGTCTCGTCGCCGTCGACCAGCCGGTCGATCTCCCGGGCCACCCAGTCGGCCTCGGCGTGCTCGGTGTCGGCCACGTAGCCGACGATCTGCTCGCCGGCGCCGGCCTCGCTCCACAGCCGCTTGGGCTTGCGGGAGGTGTTGCGGTCGATCACCGCGTTGGCCGCGTTGAGGATGGTCTGGGTGGAGCGGTAGTTCTGCTCCAGCAGGATCGTCCGCGCGTCGGTGAAGTCCCGTTCGAACTCCAGGATGTTGCGGATCGTCGCGCCCCGGAACGCGTAGATCGACTGGTCGGCGTCGCCGACGACGCACAGCTCGGCGGGCTCCAGCCCGTCGGTGCCGGAGACCAGCTCCTTGATCAGGACGTACTGTGCGTGGTTGGTGTCCTGGTACTCGTCCACCAACACGTGCCGGAACCGCCGGCGGTAGCTCTCCGCGACGTGCGGGTGGGACTGGAGCAGGTGCACCGTGGTCATGATCAGGTCGTCGAAGTCCAGCGCGTGCGCCTCACGCAGCCGGCGCTGGTAGAGCGTGTACGCCTCGGCCAACGCCCGCTCGTTGGGCCCGGTGGCCCGCGCCGCGAACTGCTCCGGGTCGACCAGCTCGTTCTTGAGGTTGGAGACCTGGGCCGCCAGCCCACGCGCCGGGTAGCGCTTCGGGTCGAGATCCAGCTCGCGGGTCACCAACTGCATCAGCCTGCGGGAGTCGTCCGCGTCGTAGATCGAGAACGTCGACTTGAGGCCGGCGTGCTCGTGCTCGGCACGTAGGATCCGCACGCAGGCCGAGTGGAACGTCGACACCCACATCAGGCGGGCCCGGGGGCCCACCAGCGCGGCGACGCGCTCCTTCATCTCACCGGCGGCCTTGTTGGTGAAGGTGATCGCGATGATCTCACCGGGGTGCACGTCCCGGGCGGCGAGCAGGTAGGCGACCCGGTGCGTGAGCACCCGGGTCTTGCCGGACCCGGCGCCGGCCACGATCAGCAGCGGCGAGCCGGCGTGGCTGACGGCGTCGCGCTGCGGCCCGTTCAGCCCGGCGAGCAGCTGCTGCGGATCGAGACGCGCGGCGGCCGCCCCGGGTCGGTGCGGGCGGGCCGGCGCGGACTCCGGCGCAGGCGGGGACGCGGGGATGTCGAAGAGAGGATGCATCGCCCGACAAGTCTATGCCGCCGGCCGGACACTTCCCGACGGCGCTCACCAGCTCGTGCCCGACGGCGCACCCACCACCCGGTTCGCCCACCGGCGCGAAAGGCGCCCCTCGCGACGCGGAATGCTTGCGCACCCGGCAACGACGTGGGCATACTCGACGGCGTGATCACTGCGCGCTTCTACTTTTACTATGGCACCGGGAGTCCGGCTGCCGTAGGTCGCGCCTGATCAATTCAGACCTGCTAAAGCCCCGGGCTCCTGGAGTCCGGGGCTTTTCCGTCCCAGGTTCCGGGCACCGGGCACCACAGTGCGAGAGGTACCCGATGATGACAGACGTGATGGAGCAGAACGGCAGCCCGATCCGGCCGGGGCAGCCCGCGGCGCAGGAGCCGGTGGTGACCACACCGCCGACGGGTGGGGCCGCCGAGCCGGCCGAGCAGCAGACCGGCACCCAGGAGCCGTCCGCCTCCGCGCGGATCGTGCAGATCAGGGAACGGATCGACGAGATCGACCACGCGTTGATCACGCTCTGGCAGGAGCGGGCCGCGTTGTCCCAGGAGGTCGGGGCGACCCGGATGGCGTCCGGCGGGACCCGCCTGGTGCTCTCCCGGGAACGGGAGATCCTGGAGCGGTTCCGGGTCGCGCTCGGTGCCGACGGCACCCAGTTGGCCCTGCTGCTGCTCCGCGCGGGCCGCGGCCCGCTGTGAGCCGCAGCGACGCGGGTCACCCGGCCCACTGACGCGACGTGCGCCGCTGTGCGGCACAGGGCCGCTCCGGGTCGTCGTCGGCGATCCGCAGCGCACAGGCGGTCCCGGACAGACGAAACCGCCTGCCGTCGTCGTGGTGACGGCGGCAGGCGGCCTCGATGACTCACACCTCGTGGGTGGCGACGATCTCGCGCTTCTCCGCGAAGTGGCAGGCGCTCGGGTGGTCCGAGTCCCGCCGGATCTCCAGCAGCGGGACCTGCTCGGCGCAGACGTCCTGTGCCTTCCAGCAGCGGGTCCGGAACCGGCAGCCCGAGGGCGGGCTGATCGGCGACGGCACGTCACCCGTGAGCCGGATGATCGTCTTGTTGTTCCGCTGGGTCGGGTCCGGCACCGGCACCGCAGAGAGCAGAGCCTGGGTGTACGGGTGGGTCGGTCGCTCGTAGATCTCGTCCTCGGTGCCGATCTCGACGATCTTGCCGAGGTACATCACCGCGACCCGGTCCGACAGGTGGCGGACCACCGACAGGTCGTGCGCGATGAAGACGTACGAGAGGCCGAACTCGCCCTGCAACTGCTCCAGCAGGTTCATGACCTGGGCCTGGATGGAGACGTCCAGCGCCGACACCGGCTCGTCGCAGACGATGATCTCGGGCCGCAGCGCGAGCGCACGGGCGATGCCGATGCGCTGACGCTGACCGCCGGAGAACTGGTGCGGGTACCGGTTGATGTGCTCCGGGTTGAGCCCGACCAGGTCGAGCAGCTCCCTGACCTTGGCCCGGCGGCTGCCCCTCGGCGCCACCTCCGGGTGGATCTCGAACGGCTCACCGAGCAGGTCGCCGACGGTCATCCGCGGGTTCAGCGAGGTGTACGGGTCCTGCATGACCAGCTGGATCTGCCGCCGCAGGCGTCGCAGCGCCCCACCGGACAGCTTGGAGATGTCCTGGCCCTTGTAGAGCACGCTGCCTTCGGTCGGCTTCTCCAGGTTCATCAGCACCCGGGCGAGCGTCGACTTGCCGCAGCCGGACTCCCCGACCACGCCGAGCGTCTCGCCGGCGCGCAGACCGAACGAGACCCCGTCGACCGCCTTGACCTGACCGACGGTCTTCTTGAACACCACACCCTGGGTGACGGGGTAGTGCTTGACCAGGTCCTTGACCTCGAGGATGTTCTCAGACACGGTTCACCAGCTCCTCGGCGAAGTGGCAGGCGCTGGCCCGGGCGGGGCCGACCTGCAGCAGCGGCGGGACCTTCTCCCGGCACACCGGCTGAGCCATCGGGCACCGCGGGTTGAACGGGCAGCCCGGCGGGATGTTCATCAGGTTCGGCGGGAGGCCCTTGATCGTCCGGAGCTGCTGCCCCTTCTCGTCCAGGCGCGGGATCGAGTCGATCAGACCCAGGGTGTACGGGTGCGCCGGCTTGGCGTACAGCTCGTACACGTCCGCTTCCTCGACGATCCGGCCCGCGTACATGACCGCGATCCGGTCCGCGACGTCGGCGACCACACCGAGGTCGTGGGTGATCAGGATCATGCCCATCTGCCGCTCACGCTGAAGCTCGGCCAGCAGGTCCATGATCTGGGCCTGCACGGTCACGTCGAGGGCGGTGGTCGGCTCGTCCGCGATCAGCACCTCCGGGTCGAGCGCCAGCGACATCGCGATCATCGCGCGCTGCCGCATACCGCCGGAGAACTGGTGCGGGTAGTTGTTGAACCGACCCTTGGCGTTCGGGATCTTGACCTGGTCGAGCATGTCGATCGCGCGCTTCTTGGCCTCCGCGCGACCCATGCCCCGCCGGATTCGGAACTGCTCGGCGATCTGGAACCCGACCGTGAAGACGGGGTTCAGCGCGGAGAGCGCGTCCTGGAAGATCATCGCGATGCCCTCGCCGCGGATGCGGCGGCGCTCCTCGTCGGACATGCGGAGCATGTCCTTGCCGTGGAAGCGGACCTGCCCACCGGTGACGAAGCCGGGCGGCGTGTCGAGGATGCCCATGATGGTCTGCGCGGTGACGCTCTTACCGGAGCCGGACTCGCCGAGCACGGCGAGGGTCTCCCCCGCGTCGACGTGGTACGTGACCCCGTTGATGACCTTTGCGACGCCGTCCCGGGTGCGGAACTCCACCCGCAGGTCGTCGACCTCGAGCAGCCGGCCGGAGGGACGTCCGGACCCGCCGGGTCCCGGCGCGGACTGCTCAGACACGAGAATGTCGGACACTGGATATCCCCTAGCGGAGTTTCGGATCGAGGGCCTCGCGGACCGCCTCGCCGAGCATCACGAAGCTCAGCACTGCGGTGACGAGGAACGCGGCGGGGAAGAAGACCAGCCCCGGCGCGACCCGGAGGAAGTCCTTACCGTCGCTGATCATGATGCCCCAGGAGACCACCGGCGACTTCAGGCCAACGCCCAGGAACGACAGGGTGGCCTCGGCGCCGATGAACGAGCCGACCATGATCGTGCCGTAGACCAGCAGCGGGGCCAGGCAGTTCGGCAGCAGGTGCTTGAGGATGATCCGACCGGTGCCGGCGCCCAGCGCGCGGGCCGCGACGATGTAGTCGGCCTCCTTGGTGGCGAGCACCGAGGAACGCATGAGTCGCATCACGACCGGCCAGCTCAGCACGATCAGCGAGATGGTCACCAGGCTCATGATCTTGACTTTGCTGTTGCCCGAGCCCGAGCCGTTGAACGTGGTCAGGATGACGATCGCACCGAGCACGAACGGCAGACCGAAGAAGACGTCGGCGATCCGGCTCAGCAGCCCGTCCACCCAGCCACCGCGGTAGCCGGCGATGATGCCCATGGTGCCGCCCACCAGCAGGGTGCCGAGCACGGCGAGCACGGCAACCTGGATGGAGGCGCTGGCGCCGTAGATGACGCGAGCGTAGACGTCACGGCCCTGCAGGTCGTACCCGAACCAGGCGTTCCCGGACGGCTTGCCCAGGCTGCGGGACAACGATCCGTTGACCGCGTCGCCCGGGGCGAACAGGGCCGGGAAGAGCGCCATCAACACGAAGACCACGATCAGCGTGCTCGCGATCCAGAACAACGGCTTGCGCCGAAGGTCCCGCCAGGCGTCACCGAGCAGGCCACGGGGCTTCTCGTTGCTCTGCGGCTGGCCCGCGGTGGCGGGGGTGCCGGAGTCGGTGGGGTGCGCGCCAGGGGTACTGACGATCGATGCGGTGCTTGGGTCACTCATAACGGATCCTCGGGTCCAGGGCGGCGTAGAGCAGGTCAACCAGCAGGTTCATCACGAGATAGACCAGCACCAGGACGACCACGATGCCCACCACGGTGGCGCTTTCCTTGGTCACGATCGCGCGGTACACCGCGCGGCCGATTCCGTTGATGCCGAAGATCCCCTCGGTGACGATCGCGCCGCCCATCAGGGCACCGAGGTCGGTGCCGAGCAGGGTGACCACCGGGATGAGCGAGTTGCGCAGCAGGTGCACGCCCACCACCCGGCGCATCGGCAGACCCTTGGCGATCGCGGTGCGCACATAGTCGGCGCGGCGGTTCTCCGCGATGCTGGTTCGTGCCACCCGGGCGATGTAGGCCACTGACGCACTGCCGAGCACGAAGCCCGGCACGATCAGCTCGGACCACCGCATCTCGGAGGAGACGGTCGGCTTGACGAGCCCCCACTGCACGCCCAGCAGCCACTGAAGCACGAAGCCGACGACGAAGACCGGCAGCGCGATCAGGAAGAGCGTGGAGACCAGGACCAGGTTGTCCAGGAAGCCGTTGCGGCGCAGACCGGTCAGCACGCCGGCGCCCAGGCCGATCACGGCCTCGATGGCGAGCGCCACCAGGGCCAGCTTCAGCGTGTTCGGGTACGCCGTGGCGATGATGTCGCCGATATCGCGTTGCGAGAAGGTCTGACCGAAGTCACCCTGGAGCAGATTCTTCATGTAGTTGCCGTACTGCACGAAGACGTTCTGGTCGAGGTGGTACTTCTCGGTCATGAAGGCGATGTACTGGTCCGGGCAGCGACGCTCGCCGCACTTGCCGGCGAACGGATCGCCCGGAACGGCCCAGACGAGCCAGTAGATCAGGAACGTCGTACCGATGAAGACGGGCACGAGTTGGAGCAGCCGTCTCAACAGATAACGGCCCATGGGGTGGTCCTCCAGACAGGGGGCGCGTCGGACGGCCGACACGGTGGTGACAACGTGCGAGTGGAGTGTTGTAACACCCAATCGCGGAACGGCCCCGGGTCGGGCTCACCGGATGTGGCGAGCCCGACCCGGGGTCAGACCGTTCGGATCAGAGCTCGACCGAGGTGATGTCGAGTTCGCCGACGTTGTTCAGCTCGAGCTTCTTGATCTTCTCCGAGTGGCCGGACTGCTGGCCGTAGAAGTAGATCGGGATGCTCGGGACGTCCTGGTCGACCAGCTCGACGGCCTTGGAGAAGGCCTCGTGCGAAGCCTCCAGGCTCGGCGCGGCGCTGGCCTGCTTCGCCAGGGCGTCGACCTCCTTGCTGCTGTACAGGCCGTCGTTCGAGGAGCCACCCGTGACGTAAAGCGGGTTGACCCAGTTCTCGACGTCCGGGTAGTCCTGCTGCCAGGCAGCGCGGTACGGGCCCTTCATCTGGTGGGCGTTGATGCTCTGACGGAAGACCGCGAAGGTCGGCACGCCCTCAGCCCGAGCGTTGATGCCGAGGTTGGTCTTAACCTGCTGCGCAACGGCGTCCATCCACTCCTTGTGGCTGGAGTCGGAGTTGTAGTAGAAGACCATCTCACCGGTGAAGCCGCCGGCCTCGGTCAGCAGCTGCTTGGCCGTGGTCGGGTCGAACTTGCAGGCGGTGCAGTTGCCCGGCTTGGCGCCCGGGGTCAGCGGGTTCGCCCAGCTGTCGGCCGGCTTGCGGGTGCCGAAGAAGATCTTGTCCGAGATTTCCTGCCGGTTGATCGACAGCGACACGGCACGACGCAGCTTCGGGTTCTGGAAGCGCTTGTCGTAGGTCGGGAACGCGATCAGCGCGGTCGACGGCGTGACGGTCGAGCGGCCCCGGTCACCGAGGTCGGTCTTCCACTTGTCGCCGGCGAGCGCCGAGGTGGGGACAACCTCCATGAAGTCGAGGTTGTTGGACAGCAGGTCGGCGTAGGCGGCCGTCTCGTCCTGGTACAGCTTGACGTCGACGTCCTTGACCTTCATCTTGTCGCGAAGGTTGTAGTCGTCGAAGCGCGTCAGCTTGATGAGGACGTTGTCCTCCCACGACACGAACTTCACCGGGCCGTTGCCGATCGGCTTCTTGCCGAACTCGTCGGGCTTCTGGGTGAAGAAGGCGTCCGGCAGCGGCATGAAGGCGCTGTAGCCGAGCTTGGTCGGGAAGACCGCGGTCGGCGCTGCCAGGGTGACCTCGAAGGTCTGGTCGTCGATGACCTTCAGGCCGGACAGCTTGTCCGTCGACGGGGTGGGGGCCTTCTGCGGGCCGTCCGCACCATCCGGGTCAGTGGTGTAGGTCTTGTCGAAACCCGCGATGTCGGAGAAGAAGCTGCCGTTCTGCGCGCCGTTCGGCGAGTAGGCAGCCCAGTTCCAGGCGTCGACGAAGTTCTTCGCCTTGACCTCGGTGCCGTCGTGGAACTTGGTGCCGGCCTTGATCTTGATCGTGAAGACCTTGGAGTCCGTGGTGTTGATCGACTCCGCAAGCGCGTTACGCGGGGCCCCACCGTCGTTCGGGTACTCGACCAGGCCGGTGAACAGCCAGTCGATCACCTTGCCGCCACCGGTCTCCGTGGTGTTCGACGGGACCAGCGGGTTCTCCGGCTGGACGCCGTGGACGCTGATCGTGCCGTCCTTGCTGGCGGCGGCGTCGCCGTCACCGTCACCGCTCGAGCAACCGCTCGCGACAAGCGCGGCAGCCGCGCTGAGCGCGATCGCGCTCGTCGCCCGCTTCGAGACTCTCATTCCGAGGGGCCTCCTCTTTCTAACCAGGTTCCGTCGTGGGTTTCACGCACGTTTGGGGGTGACACCGCCCGACCACCCCGGGGCAGGGGTCGCCGGGACCACAGGGAAGTTGGGGACACCCCTGATGTTCCGATCCGCCGGGCTCCCCCGCCAACGAGGCGCGACACGACGCAATCGACACAGCCACGGGCCGCCGAGATCGGCGGAATCGTGGTCGTGGGGCGTACGGAGTGCCACACACCGATGGTGAGGTGCTGCCACTGTGACACCCACTGGCCTCTTCCGTGAAGGTGCCGTTATCAAGCCGTTAGTTGCCCGCCACGTTGCCGATACTTGAAAAATGATCATAAAACGGTCGGCGCGGGCGGCACTGACCAGGAAATACGTTGCGCCACCCGAACGACGGGCCTCGGCCGGTGCGCACGCCCGGGGTCCAGCCGGGCCCGGTGGGACGTCCGTCACCACTCATGTTTCGACCCATCCGGATGAGGGCCCGTACGGCTACCCGGACACGATCACCGGCTAGGTGTACGAGGGTGCGCCGGACGTTTCTCTGATCCTCGCCGCTGGCGACACACCGTCACACGAGGCGGCGATCCGCCGCCCAGCGGGAGAGCTCGTAACGGTTGGACATCTGAAGCTTGCGCAGCACGTTCGACACGTGCGTCTCCACCGTCTTGATGGAGATGAACAGCTCCTTGGCGATCTCCTTGTACGCGTAACCCCGGGCCAGCAGCCGCAGCACCTCCCGCTCACGGTTGGTGAGCTGGTCCAGCTCCGGGTCGGCCACCGGTGCGTCCGGCCGGGCCGCGAAGGCGTCCAGCACGAACCCGGCCAGCCGTGGGCTGAACACCGCGTCCCCATCGGCCACGCGACGGATCGCGGCAGCCAGCTCTTCCGGGGAGATGGTCTTGGTGACGTACCCCCGGGCGCCGGCACGGATCAGCCCGATCACGTCCTCCGCCGCGTCGGAGACGCTCAACGCGAGGAACTTGACCTGCGGGTGCGTACGCCGCATCGCCTCCAGCACCGCGCGGCCACCGCCGTCGGGCATGTGCACGTCGAGCAGCACCACGTCCGGGCCGACGGCGGCGATCCGGGTGACCGCCTCGGCCACCGTGCTCGCCTCGCCCACCACCTCGACGTGGGCGCCCAACTCCGCGCGCACCCCGGCTCGGAACATGGCGTGGTCGTCCACCAGGAACACCCGCAGCCGCTCGGGGCGGGCATCCGCCGGGTCGAGGTGCTCGGTCGACTGCTCGGCCATGGTCATCTGTTCCTCTCCGCTGCGGACGAGTCCCGGGAGATCGGCAGGATCAACCGGACCTCGGTCCCCTCCCCCGGGCCGGACCGGATTTCGGCCCGTCCGCCGTGCCGCTTCATGCGCCCGATGATCGAGCCGCGTACGCCGTGCCGGTGGTCCTCCACGGTATCCGGATCGAAGCCCTTCCCCCGGTCGCGGACGAAGACACTGACCTGATCCGGCTCCACCTCGGCGTAGAGCGACACGGTCTGCACGCCGGCGTGCCGGGCCGCGTTCACCAACGCCTCCCGCGCGGCCGCGACCAGCGCGCCGACCTTCTCGTCGGTCTCCCGGTCCCCCACCACCACGGTCTCCACGCTGATCGCGAAGGTGTCCTCGACCTCGGCCGCGGCCTGCTCCAGAGCGGCGGCGAAGCGCTCGCTCGGCGACGCGGTCGGCTTGTAGAGCCAGTTGCGCAGGGAACGCTCCTGGCCCCGGGCCAGCCGCTGCACCGTCTTGACGTCGCCGGCGTTGCGCTGGATCAGGGCCAACGTGTGCAGCACCTGATCGTGCACCATCGCGGCCAGCTCGGCCCGCTCCTGCTCGCGGATGCGCCCCTCGCGCTCCGAGCGGAGCTGGCTGTACGTCCGCCAGAGCACCGGCGCGGCGACCACGCCTACGCCCGCCAGCCCGACCAGCGCGAAGATCACGCCATTGATCACGGCGTCGAAGTTCTGTGCGGGCGAGTAGACGGCCGCGACGCCGATGATGCCGACCGCGACCAGCACTCCCCCGCCGATGAAGCGGAGCACGAAGGCCCGCCGGTCGCTCTCCTCCACGACCGCGCCGAGCCAGGGCACCGGCATCGCGTCGCCCCACTGTCGCCGCCGTTCGGGCGCGGACTGGTGCCAGATCACCCCGGCGCCGACCGCGATGATGGCCACCAGCCAACCGGCGGTGCCCGCCGCGCCGACCGAGTCGAAGACCATCACCTGGATCAACAGGACACCGAGCCCGATCCCGACGAACGGCAGGAGTTGGGCGACATCCCGCCGGGGCGGCACCGCGGTGTCACCGGGGCGCAGCGGCACCACCGCCCAGAAGGCCGCGTAGAGCAGCAGGCCGAGCCCGCTCAGCCCAAGCAGGACCATGAACGCGACGCGCACCCGCAGCACCGAGATGCCGAGATGGTCGGCGATACCGGCGGCGACGCCGGCGGCCATCCGGTGCTCCGGGGCGCGGTAGAGGCGCGGGGGCGAGGTCACGGTGCTGATCGGGGGCTCCCTGGTCACGGTGGCGGACAGGTCGAGGTCGGTAACTCGATCGTCACACGCTGCGGCGTCCGCGACCACGGGGACGCCCCCGACATTCCGGCCGCCGGATCTCAGGGTGGGGTCAGGGTCGGGTCCTGAGGTCGTTCGGGTGGACCGGGCAGCAGGATCGAAGCATGACCGAGGAAGCTGCCCCGCCGCCCCGACCGGGGTCGGCACAGTCGGGCGGTTCAGCACCGCCGCCGCCCGCCACCACGCCCACCGAACGGCCCGAGCCCAGCACGTTCGGTCCGCACGCTGGCACCGACGCGACCGCCGACACCACGCCCGGCGATCCGGCCGACGCCTACGCGCCGCCCACGACGGGCTACGGCCCAGGCCCGGGGTTCGCGGCGGGCACCGGCTACGGGCCGGGTGGTCCCGGTCCGTCCGCGCCGCCACCGCCGCTGGGCGGCACCGGCTTCACCTCACGGTACGGGCTGGTCCGACCACGCGAGGGGCGGTATCTGGCCGGCGTCTGCGCGGCGATCGGACGCGCCACCAACACCGATCCGGTGCTCTGGCGGGTGCTGCTCGCGGTGCTCGGCTTCTTCGGCGGCATCGGCATCCTGGTGTACGTCGCCGCCTGGCTGATCATCCCGAACGAGGGCGACACCGCGTCCCCGGTCGAGTCCATGCTCGGACGCGGTCGCTCCAGCATGTCCCCGGTGACGGTGATCGTCCTGGGCATCCTGGTCGCGGCCAGCTTCGCGTACATCGTCACCGACGCCTTCCGCGCGGTGCTGCTCGGCGCGGCCATCCTGGTCGCCGGCGCGCTCCTGCTCAACCGGGACGGCCGCAACCCACGGCCCGGCACCCCGGGCGGTCCGCCGCCCACCGCACCGCCCGGCAACCCGGCCGGTCCGGTCGTCCCACCGGTGACCTGGCCCGCGCCGTCGTACGGCGCGGCGCCGTCGACCGGCCCGGCGGTGACGCCGCCGATGTTCAGCACCGATCCGGGGTACGCCACCGCGACGACGGGGGCAGCGCCCACCGTCACCATCCCGGCGTACGACGCGACGCCGACCAGCGCGACCCAACCGGTGTCCGGGATGGGCCCGGTGTCCGGGCAACCGGCCGGCACGACGGCCGCCCAGCCCGGCTGGCCGAGCGCCGCGATGCCGAGCGCCGGCTGGCCGTCGGCACCGGTGAGCAGCACACCCGCTGCCCCGGCCGGTTATCCGACCGCCCCGCCGCCCTCCGGTTACCGCGCCCCGTTCGCGCCGCACGGCCCGTACGCGTCCCCACCCCCGGCCGCGCCCGCCCCGCCCAAGCCCCCGAAGCCGCCGAAGCGCCCCAAGGAGCGGTCGCCGCTCGGCGCGGTGACCTTCTCGCTGATCTTCCTGGTGCTCGGTCTGGTCGCCCTGCTCGACCTGCTGGACGTCTTCGCCATCAGCGCCTCGGCGTACTTCGCGGCCGCGCTGACCACGATCGCGCTGGGGCTGCTGGTCGGCACATGGTTCGGGCGGGCCCGCTGGCTCATCGCGCTCGGTCTGGTGACCGCGGCGGCGCTGGGCACGGCGACCGTCGCCGAGTCCTACGACCGGATTCGGGGTGTCGACGGCGCGGTGACCTGGGCGCCCACCAACTACCGCGACCTGGCCGACCGGTACGAGAACAGCTTCGGTGACGCCGTGCTGGACCTGCGCGGGATCGACTTCGCGAAGCGGGACAGCCAGGTGACCGTGGCCGTCAACTTCGGCCAGGCGACGGTGGTCGTGCCGCCGAACGTGGACGTCACCACCGTGGCCGACGTCAACGCCGGTGACGCCACCATCTTCGGCAACCGCTCCGGCGGGTTGGACGGTCGCCTACGGGAATCCACCGACGTCGGCGCGGACGGGCCCGGCGGCGGGACCCTGCGCCTCTACATCCACGTCAATGCCGGCAACCTGGAGGTGACCCGGTGAAGGCTCACCGCACGGATCTGGTGTCGTTCGCGTTCGGGCTCGTGTTCCTGGCGCTGTCCGCCTGGTGGCTGCTCGCCCAACTGCTCGGGCTCGCGCTGCCGCCGGTCGGCTGGTTCCTGGCCGGCGCACTCATCCTGATCGGGGTCTTCGGGCTGGTCGGCGCACTGCGCTCAAGTCGGCCCAGCCAACCGGAGCCGACCGTCGAGGCCGGTACCGCCGGTGCCGTCGCGCCGGTCTCCGGCACGTCCGTCTCCGGCGCACCCGTCTCCGGTGCGCCCGTGCCGGTCTCCGGTGCCGCCACGTCGACCTCCGGCGCGGCCCTGCCGGTCTGGGAAGCCGAACGGTCCACCTGGGACGCTCCCGCCTCGGACCCGACGCTCTCCTCGAGCCCGGCGTTCTCCTTCGACCCGACGCTCACCGCGGACCGGACGGTCTCCTCGGACCGGACCCTGGAGACGCCGACCACCGAGCTGCGGGGGGAGGATGCGCCGGCCACCGACGTGATCCACCCGGCCTGGCTGGCACATCCGCCGTCGGAGCCGCCGAACGAGCCCGTCCCCGGCCAACCCGGCAACGCAGACGAGGAGCCCACCATCGGGACCCTCGCCCGCCCGACGCCGTTCGAGGAGGACGAGCCGACCCGGTCCAACCAACCGGTCGAGGCCACCGGCGACCAGCCGGGCGACGAGCGCGAGGGTCCGCGCAGGGATACCTGACCTCGGGCACCTGGCCGCGTCGGTCCACCGCATCCCCACGGCGGTGCGGCCGGCGCGGACGGACGCATATGCTGGCCGGTGGAGATCTCGCCTCCGCCGGCCGGCCCGTCCCGCCCATGGCGGTCCCGCCGCGATTCCCGTCTCTACCCCCGTCAGGAGCCCGCCCGACATGACCCAGTCCCCCGCCGTGCGTACCACCGGCCGGTCCGGTCCGGTCCGCATCGGCGAGCGAGCCGCCCGTACCCTCGTCGCCGAGCTGGCCCGGATCAACGACGCCAAGGCCGCCCTGCTGGTCGGGGTGAACCCGGACTCCGCGGTGCTGGCCGCGGCGGTCGAGGCGCTGCTCCCCGGTGACCGGCTCACCGTGGTGCCCGCCGAGCCGTTCGGTGCCGCGGCGCTCCGCGAGCACGTCACCGCCCAGGGCCGCTGGGTCGCCGACCGGGTGAACGTCGTCGACACGCTGGCCGAAGCCGAGGCCGCCGGGGTCGTCATCGCCGGCGAGGTGTTCACCGGCACCGCCGAGGCGACCCGCAGCGGCATCGAGGGGTTGGCCAAGTACCTGACCGACGGGGCGGTGCTGAGCGCGGCGACCGTCGCCACGCCCGGCCGGACCGAGGGCGCCGCCGCCGAGTTGGCCCGACAGGACGCCCTCTACGGCGTCGGTGCCGACCTGGTGCTGCGTAACTCGCCACCGGTGCGGGTCTACCGACTGCGGTTCACCCCGGCCAGCCCGGCCACGGCCGACAGCCTGGCCCCCGCGTACCGGCCGTCGAGTGTGCCGGTGACCCGAGGCATGCACATCGACTCCAACGGCGTGGCGGCGGCGGGCATCGCACTGGGCCTCGCGGCGCTGGCCCGGGTGGCGCGCCCGTCGTCCAAGCTGTGGCTGCTGCCGGCCCTCGCCGCCGGGCCGGTCGCCGCGTTCTTCCGGGATCCCGAGCGGGACGTGCCGGAGGACCCGAGCGCCGTGGTCGCCAGCGCGGACGGCAAGGTCCTGTCGGTGCAGCGGCTGCACGACGAGCGCTTCGGCGACGGCGAGTGGCTACGGATCGCCGTGTTCCTGTCGGTGCTGGACGTGCACGTCAACCGCTCCCCGGTCGCCGGCAAGGTGGTGGATTACTTCGTCGCCGACGGCGGCTTCGTCAACGCGATGAAGCCGGACGCCGAGCACAACGTCGCCGCGTACACCGTGCTGGACACCGCTCGCGGCACGGTGGTGGTCGCGCAGCGGACCGGGCTGATCGCCCGCCGGATCGTGCAGCGCGCGCCGATCGGCGCTCTGCTGGCCAAGGGCGAGCGCTTCGGGCTGATCCGGTTCGGCTCCCGGACCGACGTCTACCTGCCCGCCGAGGCCGCGGACCCGCTGGTCGGGCCGGGCGACAAGGTGGTCGGTGGGTCCACGGTCATCGCCCGCTGGCGCTGACCCGCGAACGCAGAACGGGGCGCCGCTGTCCGCGGCGCCCCGTTCGTATTGCTCAGATCAGGCGGTACGACGCTGCCGCAGCCAGAGAACCGGCCCGCTGACCAGGTAGCCCACCACGATCAGGGCGAACGTGAGCCGGATGTCGACAAGCGCGCCGATCACCGGAGCCAACCAGAGCCACGGCGGCAGCTTCACCAGACGGGCGAGCTTGGCGTACGGGAAGCTCGAAACCATCGCGAAGGCCAGCAACGCCACCCCGGCGACCAGCACGGCGCCGGGCACCGGCAGGCCGATCGCCACGGTCACGGCGAGCACGGCGGCTGCCATGGTGGTGGGCACGCCGCAGAAGAACCGGCCGTCCTTCGGCGAGACGTTGAAGCGGGCCAGCCGGATCGCGGCACATGCCGCGACCAGGGCGCACGCCACCGCTGCCGCGGCCGTGGAGACGGAGCCGGCGAGCGAGGCGTAGACCACGACCGGCGCGGCGAGGCCGAACGAGCACATGTCGGCCAGTGAGTCCATCTGCGCGCCGAACGGGCTGGCCACACCGAGCCGCCGGGCCAGCGCGCCGTCCAGACCGTCGAAGCCGACGCAGGCGATCAGGCAGAGCGCCGCGATGCGCACCTCGCCCTGCATGGCCAGGAAGATGGCCAGCATGCCGAGCATCAGGCTGGCCAGCGTGCAGGCATTCACCAGGCCGAACTTCATCCGGCGCGCCATGGTGCGCTCGCCGGGGAGCAGCGGGATCGGCCCGACCTCATCGGCCTGCATCATCGGCGGCATGGCCGGGCTGACCGGCATGACCGCTTCGACGCCTGCCCGGTCCAGGCCCAGTGTCGGGTCCACACCCAGTGTCGGCCGGCTCAGCCGGTCGAGGCCGTAGCGACGACGCTGCCGGTCGGCGTACCGGTGCTCGGTCGGGGCCAGGTCACCCGGGTGCAGGTCGCCGTCGCGGCGACCCACCCGGACCAACAGCACCTGGCGGGCGAACGTGCTGCTGCGGCGCAACCGGCCCGCCCAGCGACGCCCTGCGGGGCGCGGACTGTCAGTAGTACGACGCCGGCGCCATGGGGCTCTCGGCACGTTTCCTCCATCACCGGATCTGCTGGCCGCCAAGTGGCGGGTGTCCGGCTGTCTCGTGCCGGACCTTGCATGGCCCGGCAGCCGTTTTGCGGAGTACACCATCGCATAGGGGAACATGGCTTGGCGATAGCTGCCGGCGGTACTTACATCTGGCTTAAACCGCTCGAACCGCTCGCTTGTTCCCATCCCGGGCTTCATCGCCCGTTTCCTCCATCATTCCCGCCTTTGACTGTACCGGAGGGTCACCATCTCGGCTCACCGAGCGGCGTGCTATCGGCCACTCTGTCCGATTGCCACGGCAGCGATGTCGCTCAACGGCAGGTCAGCCGCCTCGGCCCGGGTGAACCAACCCGCCCGCGCCGTCGACCCTCCGGCCGACTCGGTGACCACCGCGTCAGTAGGTACGTCCACCAGTACCCGATAGATCACCCGTACGCCATGCCAGTCCAGAGGCCGGCCCTCCGGGCCCAGTGCGGCCGGATTGTGCAGGTTGTTGACCCCGAGAAGCTCCACGACCCGACCCACCTGCCCCCCCTCCTCGACCAACTCCCGCAGCAACCCGGTGGCCGGCTGCTCACCGTGATCGGTCCCACCACCGGGCAGATGCCACAGACCGGCCCCCGGATAGCCCTCCGCGATCTGAGTGAGCAGGATCCGCCCAGCAGGATCGGTGACCAGCCCGTACGCCCCGAAACGCAACCGACGATCAGGGTGCGGCGGCGGGAACGGGTCCCGGGACCGGCGCGCCCCGGGCGGCAGTGGGGTGACCGGCAGGCCGAGCGCCTCGGCGCTGAACGGGGTCAGCGGCAACTGCGCCACCTCCGCCAGCGAAAGCCAGCAAGCCTGATCAACGAGACCAGCCCCGCCGCCCCGCAACCCGCCCTCGGGCCGAGCGGCGTGGGGCACGCCCTCGGCCCGCGCGCCGGGGGGCGTGCCGAGTTCGAACAACAGCCGGTCGGTGTGCAGGGCGATCTTGTCCTCCGGAAAGGTGGCGACATCGGCAACCACAGCGAGTAGCCGAGTCACCGTCACCGTCAGCCCGGCCTGGTCAGCAACCTCGCGGACCACGGCGCGCTCCGCGTCCTCGGCATGCTCGACGGCACCGCCCGGCAACCGCCAGACTCCCGGGAACTCACCCTCCGCCCCGTCCCGAACCACCAGAACCCGGCCCGAATCCCACAAGAGCCCATAGGCCCCAACTCGCCGCGTAAATTGCACCCTCGCTCCCCCCGCTTCGCGCCCCAGACCCCGTTGATCATGAACTTATCGCCATCCATCTCGCGCCCTGACAATAACTTCATGATCAACGCGAGATGACGCACGCTCGCGCGTGGTCTGTGGCGTGCTGGGGGCAGGTCTGTGGCCGTACGTGCGCCGTGATCGACTCGGCTTGCTTGAAGACGCAGTGTCCGAGCGAGGTGGAAAGCGCGACTTCCGCGAACCCGTTTGGATCACAGGTGCCCCTGGGCGGTGCCGAGGATCGCCTGCCGAAACGCACGCGGAAGCCCCTCCGCGAGGAGTCCCGACGTCAAGATCGTGCAATATCCAGGATGTAGGGGCATCGTCGCGCAGCGAGGCCACTGCATCCTGGTTCGAGCACGATCTTGACGCGGACCGGGGGCGCAGGGCGACCGGGGCGCAGGGCGACCGGGGCGCAGGGCGACCGGGGCGCAGGGCGACCGGGGCGCAGGGCGGCCGGCGGTTGATTCATGCCCCGGACGTGGGCGCGGACGGCGGCGCGGCGTGCCGCCGCCGGCCCATCGCGGAGACCGGGCGGGGTCAGGTGAGTTGGGCTGCTTGGACTGCTTCGGCGGTCACTTCGGTAAGGCGGTCGGTGGGGAGGGCGCCCAGCTCCTCGCGGCCGAACCAGCGGGCCTCGCAGGTGGAGCCGCCCACGTCGGCCACGGTCAGTGGGTTGGGCTGGTCGACGACGACTCGGTAGAAGGCGCGTACACCGTGCCAGTCGATCGGGTAGCCCTCGGGGCCGAGCGAGGCGGCGTCGCGGTGGCTGGCGACTCCGAGTAGTTCGACGAGGCGGCCGGCCTGGCCGGTCTCCTCGATCAGCTCTCGGATGAGTGCCGCGCCGGGCTGCTCGCCGTAGTCGGTGCCGCCGCCGGGCAGGTGCCAACAGCCGGCGCCGGGGTAGCCGTCGGAGATGCGGGTGAGCAGCACTCGGCCGTCGGGGTCGGTGCAGACCGCGTACGCGGCGAAGCGCTGGGCCCGGTGCAGCCCGTCGGGGCCGGGCACGGCGTAGAAGGAGGGGAACTCGGGTGCCTCGTCGGGCACCACGTCGGCCGAGGAGGCGGGCAGCCCGAGGGCGCGTGCGGTGAACGAGCGCAGCGGCAGCTCGCGTGCCTCGTCGAGGGTGTACCACCGGGCCAGGTCGGTGGGGCGTTCGCCGACCCGGTCGGCGAGGGTGCCGCCGCGTACGGCCACCCGGTAGATCAGCCGGTCGGTGTGGATGGTGATGCCGCGGTCCGGGAGTGCCCGCATGTCGGCGAGCACGTCGACGAGGCCGGAGACGGCGACCGAGAGGCCGGTTTCGGCGGCGGTCTCGCGAACGACCGTGTGGTTCGGGTCCTCGCCGTGGTCGACGGCCCCGCCGGGCAGCGACCACGCCCCGGGGGTGCCGGAGTGCTCCGATGCGCGGACCAGCAAGACTCGGCCGCTTGAATCAGCACAAACTGCGTATGCCGCGATCCTGCGGAGCGGCTTGAGCAAGGTGGTCACGGGAGCAAATTCTCCCCGGGCCGGGTTACCGGAACGGAAAAGAGTCGGATTCCTGACTGTCTGATCCCGATCAGGGATTGGTCAGGGTAAGGATCCGGGCGGTCACCGAGGGCAGGCCGGGCGCCAGCGCGGACGGTAGGGGTATGACATCGACCACCGCTCCCCGCGCCCCGTACAAGCAGCTTCGGCGACCCACCACCGACCGCATGGTCGCGGGGGTCGCCAGCGGCGTCGGCCGCTACTTCGCCGTCGATCCCACCCTGGTCCGGGTGATCTTCGCGGTCACCGGCCTGCTCACCGGCGGGCTCGCGTTGTTCGCGTACCCGATCATGTGGTTCCTGATGCCGGAGGAGCCCACCGGCGCGCCGGCCTGGCCGCACACCGCGGGCGTCGCGCCGCAGCACGGCCCGCCGCCCACCGCCGGGCCCGCGCCCGGCGGGCCACCGCAGGGGTACGCCCCGACGCCGCCCTACCCGCCGACGACCCCTTCCAGCACGCCGCCGGCCGCCTGAGCGGCGCTCACTCCCACTCGATGGTGCCCGGCGGCTTGCTGGTGACGTCCAGGACCACCCGGTTGACCTCGGCGACCTCGTTGGTGATCCGGGTGGAGATCCGGGCCACCAACTCGTAGGGCAGCCGGGACCAGTCGGCGGTCATCGCGTCCTCGCTGGAGACCGGGCGCAGCACCACGGGGTGCCCGTAGCTGCGCCCGTCTCCCTGCACGCCGACGCTGCGCACGTCGGCGAGCAGCACCACCGGGAACTGCCAGACACCCCGGTCGAGGCCGGCGGCGGTCAGCTCCTCGCGGGCGATCAGGTCGGCCTGGCGGAGCAGGTCGAGGCGCTCCTGGTCGACCGCGCCGATGATCCGGATGGCCAGGCCGGGGCCGGGGAACGGGTGCCGCCAGACCATCGCCTCGGGCAGGCCCAGCTGGAGGCCGAGCGCCCGGACCTCGTCCTTGAACAGGGTGCGCAGCGGCTCGACCAGTGCGAACTTCAGGTCCTCCGGGAGGCCGCCGACGTTGTGGTGGCTCTTGATGTTGGCGGTACCGGTGCCGCCGCCGGACTCCACCACGTCGGGGTAGAGGGTGCCCTGGACGAGGAACTCGACGTCGCCGTGGGCGGCGATCTCGCGGGCCGCCGCCTCGAAGACCCGGATGAACTCCCGACCAATGATCTTGCGCTTCTGCTCCGGGTCGATCACCCCGGCGAGCGCGCCGAGGAACCGGTCGGTGGCGTCGACCACCTTCAGCTTGATGCCGGTGGCGGCGACGTAGTCCTTCTCCACCTGCTCGGCCTCGCCGGCACGCAGCAGGCCGTGATCGACGAAGACGCAGGTGAGCTGGTCACCGACCGCCTTGTGCACCAGCGCAGCGGCGACGGCGGAGTCCACCCCGCCGGAGAGGCCGCAGATGACCTCCTTGTCGCCGACCTGGGCGCGGATCCGGGCAACCTGCTCGTCGATGATGTTCTCGGGCGTCCAGGTCGGCTCGATGCCGGCGATGTCGTAGAGGAAGCGGGTCAGCATCTCCTGGCCGTGCGCGGTGTGCCCGACCTCCGGGTGGAACTGCACGCCGGCCCGGCGCCCGGCCAGGTCCTCGAATGCGGCGACCGGCGCGCCCGCCGACTCGGCGGTCACCGTGAAGCCCTCGGGCGCCTCGGTGACGCAGTCGCCGTGGCTCATCCAGACCGGCAGGTCCGCCGGCAGGTCACGCAGCAGCACACCGGGGTCGAGGAGGCGGGGGCGCAGCGGGGTGCCGCCGTACTCCCGGTTGCCGGTCCTGGTGACCGTGCCGCCGAGCGCCTGAGCCATCGCCTGGAAGCCGTAGCAGATGCCGAAGACCGGCACGTCGGCGTTGAACACGCCCGCGTCGATCTGCGGCGCATCGGGGGCGTAGACGCTGGCCGGGCCACCGGAGAGGATGATCGCGGCGGGGTTCTTCGCCAGCATCTCGGCGATCGGCATCGAGTGCGGCACGATCTCGGAGTAGACCTTCGCCTCACGGACCCGGCGGGCGATGAGCTGGGCGTACTGGGCTCCGAAGTCCACCACGAGGACGGGGCGAGGCAGGCTCATGTGCACGAAGCCTACCGACAGTCACGGCCGCCCCGCAGTCGGGTGGGAGCGGCGGCAAAGGGTACGCATCGGTCAACGGCCACGACGAGACCATCGGGGGTTGAAAGCGACCACTACCCTCGCCAGCGTGGATGCCTGGGTAATAGACGAACACAGCAAGGGCCTTGTCGACCGGCAGTTGAGGACGATCACGGTCAACGCCGAACGGGTACGGGCGGCACTCGAGGAGTTGCAGGTGCTCCTGCCGGACGACCCCGACCCCACCGACGGCAGTCGACGTCGCTGGCGGATGGACGAGGTCGAACTGACCGTCGAGTTGACCGGCGAAGGCGGTGTCAAGCTGCTCGGCAGCGCCACCGTTGGCATCACCGGGGGCATCCGGGTGCTCTACAAGCGAGCCGAGTGACGGAATGCGTCGGGCGCTTCTCGTCGGCATTGCGCACTACACGGGTGGTTACAGCGCTGCCATCAGGTCAGCCGTCAAGGCGGACGTGCAGAGGCTCAGGCGCGGTCTCGGCGACACCGGGGTAACTGTGTCGAAGGTGATTTTGGCCGAGGACGCCGAGGTCGGCTCGGACACCATCCGCACGGCAGTCGCCGAGTTTCTCATCGACTGCGATGTCGATGATGACCTGATCGTCTATTTCAGCGGGCACGGCCGCTACTTCGACGGGATCAGCTATCTGGTGCCCTCGTCTGCCAACCCGCGCTTACCTGATCAGCGCAGCTATCTGGTGCCGGTCTGGTTCGACGAGGAAGTCAAGATCAGCCCGGCCCGCTCGGTCACCTTCCTGATCGACGCCTGCCGGGACGGCGAGCCAGACGACGGCCCACACCGGCCGCCGATGCCGTCGAGTACCGCGACCACCTTCGTCTTCGCGACCCAGGCTCCGGCTGTCGCGCATAGCGTCGCGGGGGCCGACGCGTGCAGCGTGTTCACTCGGGCGCTCGTGGAGCTGCTACCCAGCCTCCCACCGGAGGTACGCCTCGCCCGGGCCACCGCGCTGGTGCAGGAACGGATGACGCTGATCTGCGGCCAGGAGGGCCTACCCAACCAACACCTGGATGTGGTCAGCAATGTCAATCCGGACACTGCCGCGTTCCCCCTGTTCGCGTTCAGCCCCGCCATGCTCGCCGAGGACCGGTGGAGCCGGCTGCTCCGCAACGAGCTTCCCGACATCCTGGGCGAGACGTCGTCAGGCCGGCCAGAGCCGTCACCCCCACAGATCGAGCGGCTACTGAAAATCGCGGACGGGTTGGAGGCAGAGGCGTCGGCCAATTCCGTCCTGGCCGGTCGGGCGACGAGCCCTTGGCTGCAACCCGGCCTCGTCGATCGACTCGCCCGCACCCTGCGGGAACTCGCTCCCGCGATCCTCGCCACCCCGTTCGAACGGCTGGTGCTGGTCGGGATGACTGCGGTCGTCGACGCGGCCGTTCGCAACGCCGAGCTGAGCCTGCTGGCCCGGTCGGACCCGTGTTGGTCGGTGGAGTGTGTACTCGCCGCCGAGCCTGGGTTGCGTAGGGCCGTCGATCAGGGCGACGACCCCGCGTCGCCACTCCGGCAGTGGGCCGCTCACCTCGCCGCAGTTCGGGAGTGCGCCCTCGATACCAACGGCAGGCTCCGGACAGGCACCACGGACATCATCCGGGGAATCAAGCCCGACCTGCCAGCGGCCGGTGTTGGTCGAACGGCGAACTACCTCGTCGACGCGGTGCGCTACGCCCTCGACCCGTCCCGCAGCCTGACGGATCTGGACCCTACCGAGCTGGAGATCGACCTGGAACCTGTCCGGTCCAGCGTCAACGGCCGGCGGCTGGCCGCCGCGCTGCAACTGCTCTGGCGCCTGAGCATTGACACCCGGTTCTTCGAACCGGCCAGCGGCATCCATCTGACGCACGACGGTCTACCCATCGCCGATGCCCTGGCAGGTCTTCAAGAGGCGCGCTGGCACCGGGTGCAAAACCTTCTGGATCTGAGCCTCTGGACCCGCAGCGCACCGATCGACCAGGCGATCCGGCAGCTCGTGGTGGAGACGAACGAGATCCTGCTGACGCACCGCCAGCCGGGTGGCCCGCTGCACCAGACCAAGACGCCGCACTTGATCGCCACGAGTCGGCTGCAACCCGAGCGAGCCTCGTTCCGCCTACCGCACGTGACCTTCCGAGTCTCTACGTCGGAGACGCGGCACCTCCTGATGGGCACAAACCTCTACCAGGATCCGGCGCTCGCCGTCCGCGAGCTGTACCAGAACGCCGTCGACGCCTGCCGCTACCGGGAACGCCGACTCCAGCACCTCCAGGGCGACGAGTACGACTGGAGTCCGGCAATCAAATTCCGGATGGGTGTTGACTGTGGACGCCGGTATCTCGAATGCCGTGACAACGGCATCGGTATGTCGCACCACGAGATCCGGGAGGCGTTCGCAAAGGCGGGGCGTCGGTTCCGGGACCTTCCGGAGTTCATCCAGGAGTCCGCCGAGTGGGCCACCGACGGCGGCGCCGAGTTCCAACCGATCTCGCAGTTCGGCATCGGAGTGCTCAGCTATTTCATGATCGCCGACGAGTTGGAGGTTCGGACGACACGGGTCGATCGCCGGTTAGGTCTTCAAGCGCCGATCCTGGTGCGAATCCGTGGTGGGTCGGACCTGTTCCAGATCAGCGACGGCGGCCAGGTCGAGCCCACCGGCGGTGGAACTGTCGTTCGGCTGTTCCTCAATCCCGAGTCCCAAGAGTTCGACCTGGCCGAGGCGCTGAACTGGACCGTCCGGGCGCCCACCATCCCGGTGCTCTTCGAGGGTAAGACGTGGCACGCTGACAGGCTGTACGACCGCAATGGCAACGAGGTGACGCCCTGTTTCCGGGCACCGGACCTCGCCGTCTTCTTTCACGAGGGGCCGGGCGAGATCCTGGTCAACGGCATCCCGACAAGCGTCTCCCAACGCCATCGATCCAACGGCTGCACCGTTTCGCTTGGCGGATGGGCTCAGCCGAACCTCAGCGTGGACCGTCGAACGCTGCTGGGGTACGACCGCCGGGCGGTGAGTGAACGCATCCAGCAGGCCGCCTCCAGGGTGGGCGAATGGGCCGACGCGTCCGGGAACTGGCTTTTGGGTCTCTTCAGCACGGACACGCCGGCAGCACGCCTGGCCTGGCAGAGGCTGCGCGACCGGCCGTTGATCGTCGGCCCGCCGGTCGACCACGTCGATATTCCCGACTCGGCGGCATACCGGACCAAACCGCGGTCACTGGTGCCTGCTCGGGACGGGCTGTATCTGCGGGACCCGGATCTGCTCCACCGCCGAGGAGACCGACGCAACGTCCTCGATGCCGCCCGCATCGCCGTCATCGTGGATGGCGAACGATCCAGCCCGCCCCCGGGGATACCGCCTTTCGACGACCGGTTGGCCGCTGTCCTCAACGGATACCGTCATCTTCCCGCCGACTTCGGCCCCGCGGCACGTCAGAGAAGCGCCGGCGATGATGTCGCCAGCGCGACGTTCGGGCGGGAGCGAGTTCTTGGCGAACTGCAGACACTCGCAGAACATCTGCAGGTCACCCTAGGTGCGGTAGCCGTCTACGGTTGGGCGTTGGCGCTGCTCGAACAGCCGGCGTCGCTCAGCCTGACCCCTGCGGCAGCCGGGTTGTCGGCGAGGCGGAATGCGGAGACTTGGCGGTCACTTGCCGATTCTCCACTTCGTAACCTACCGATCCTCCTCCGCGATTTGACCTTCGCTGTGATCAGCACGCAAGCGGTGGAGGAGAACGTGCCCGAGTGGACGGCCACTCGCATCATGCCTGCAGCGGCATGGCTTCCCGTTCCGACACTCGACCGGGAGACCGCGATGAAGCGGTTCGCCAAACTGCGTTCCGCAGGCCTCGGAGATCTCAGGGTGGAGGCCCGGCGGGTTCTGTTCGCCGATTCCGTGACGATGACCCGGGCCAGGTACACGAACGTGACGCCGCACTTGAGTCGTTACGCGGTGCTGGCGGCGTCCCGGGACTGCGATCGCGTGGCTCCTTTTTATCGCGCTACCATCCCCGCCCTCAATGTCGCCTTCGCCGCCTACGAGGCATCCTGGGAGAACGGACCAGACCACGACCAGATCCTGGCCGAGCTTTCCGCGGCGGGCTTCCGGATCGAGCCGCACGTCGAGGATTGGTTGCCGGTTATAGCGGCCGTCGAAGCGTGCCCCGCCTTGGCTCAGGGCAACGGACGCTTGCTCGACGACACGGTCGACGATCTGGAGGCGCTGTCCGAGATCCTGTACGAGGTTGAATGGGATGAATTGTCCAGCGCCATCGACCTCCTGATACGAGCGGGAGTCGGCAGCGAGCGACTGACCGAGGTAGTTCGCCTCAGACCAGAGTCGAGAGGTCAGCTGAGACGACATGCCGAGGTGCTCGGCGGGCAGCTTTCCCATGCCCTCGTCGCCGTCGATACGTTGGTGGCACTCGCCACCCTGGAGGGTGTGATGCTCGGGCAGGCGCTCACCGACCTGGAGCGGTACCGGGGCCTGGCCCGCCGCTTCGATCTGCCCGCACGCCTTCCCGCCAACCTTGCCGACCAGGCCCCGAGCAAGCTCGTCCAGCAATTCTTCGCTGAGTCTCCCTGGGACCATTTCGCCCGCAGTGGCTCGAACTGGGCGCTGCGGGCAGTCCGTATGTCGGCGCTGACCGGCACGTCACTGCAGGACATCGCAGCCGAGGTCCGACCCCTGCTCGTTGCCGGTGGCGAGGACACCGCGCCGCTCGACCAACTGACGTCGGTCGTTGACCGGCCAATCGCCTTCGACGACCTGCTCGTGCTCGGCACGCAGCAGCTTGAACCACCACCAACCGAGCCGGCCGAGGTCGCCGCCCTGTGCCGTCCGTTCGCCGTCGACCCGGACACTCTTGCCGACCGCACATCGCAGTGGCTCGCCGCACCCCGCCTCAAGATCGATGAGCGCGGCTGGCCGGACGTGCGATGGCTCCTCAGTGCCGACGTCGATTAGGGGCGAAGGGCGCCGGGGGCGTCCGTCGGCACCGCCGGCTGGCGCGGGGGTACGGCAGGCAGGCGGCGGTACGGGGAGCCGACCGCCGGGCGGGGGTCCTCATCGCCCTTGTTGGGCCAGAAGGACATCGCCCGTTCCGCCTGCGCGGTGATCGTCAGGGAGGGGTTCACGCCCAGGTTCGCCGAGACGGCGGCGCCGTCGACCACGTGCAGCCCCGCGTGCCCGTACACCCGGTGCCAGGGGTCGATCACCCCGTTGGCCGGGGTGGCCCCGATGACCGCCCCGCCGAGGATGTGCGCGGTCATCGGGATGTCGAAGGGTTCGGTGAGTGACCCGCCGGGGGTGCCGCCGATCTCGTCGGCGAGCATCCGGGCCGCGGTGTTGCCGGCCGGGATCCAGGTCGGGCTGGGCGTGCCGTGGCCCGGGCCGGTGACCAATCTGCGGCCGAGCGGGCCACGCCGCCACCGGGTGGTCAGCGAGTTGTCCACCGACTGCATGACCAGGGCGATCACCGTCCGTTCCGACCAGCCGCGTACCGACAGCATCCGCGCGGCCAGCCGGGGCTGGCGCACGATGCTGCCCAGCCAGCGGCGTACCCGGTGTGGGCCGCCGTCGACCAGCAGCGACTGGAGCAGCCCCATCGCGTTGGAGCCCCGCCCGTAGCGCACCGGCTCGATGTGCGTCTGCGGGTCGGGGTGGAACGAGCTGGTGATGGCCACCCCCTCGGTGTAGTCCAACCGCTCGGACCGGGCCCGTTGGCGGGGCACCGAGGCACCGAGGATGGCCTCGGAGTTGGTCCGGGTCAGCTCGCCGAGGCGGGGCGAGAGCCCGGGTAGCGCGCCGTCGGCCCGCATCGCGTGCAGCAGCCGCTGGGTGCCGAGCGCCCCGGCGGCGAAGACCACCTGGTCGGCGTGGATGACCTGCCGGCCCTTGCGCAGCCAGGCGCCGGTGCGTTCGGTGTGCACCTCGTACCCACCGCCATCGGTGGGCCGGACCGCGGTCACCGTGGTCAACTGACGGACCGTGACCCCGAGCCGTTCCGCGAGCCAGAGGTAGTTCTTGACCAGCGTGTTCTTCGCCCCGTGCCGGCAGCCGGTCATGCACGAGCCGCAGTGCAGGCAGCCGGTGCGTTCCGGGCCGGCACCGCCGAAGTACGGGTCGGCGACCCGCTGGCCGGGCCGGCCGATGTGCACGCCCACCGGGGTGGCGTGGAAGGTGTGCCCCACCCCCATTCGCTCGGCCACCGCGCGCATGGCCCGGTCCGCGCCGGTGTGCACCGGGTACGTGGTGACGCCGAGCATCCGTTTCGCCTGGTCGTAGTGGTGGGCCAACTCGTCGCGCCAGTCGGTGATGTCCCGCCACTGTGGGTCGTCGTAGAAGGCCGGCAGCGGTTCGTAGAGGGTGTTCGCGTAGACCAGTGAACCGCCGCCCACCCCGGCGCCGGAGAGCACCAGCACCCCGCCGCCGGACCGTCGGTCGGCCGGGCGGAGCAGGGTGAGTCGTTGGATGCCGTAGCAGCCCAGCTTCGGTGCCCAGAGGAACCGGCGGACCCGCCAGGACGTCTGCGGGAACTCGTCGTCGGCGAAGCGGCGGCCGGCTTCCAGCACCGCGACCGAGTAACCCTTCTCGGCCACTCGGAGCGCGGTGACGCTGCCACCGAAGCCGGACCCGATGACGACCACGTCGTACCGCATGAACGCATCATTACTCGCGAGTAGCGCTCGCGCCAGCGGCACTTTTCGCGCGATCATGCTCCGGCCGACCGACCCGGCGCCTCCCGGCCGCAACCGGGAGCACCCGTCGGAGCGTTGTTCACCAGACGGGTGGAAGGAATCCAAGATGGTTCTCGGGTCGATGGCGCCGCGCCGACGGTGGCTGCTGCTGGGGCTGGCGGCCCTCGCCGTCGTCGCGCTGATCGCGGCCGGCACGGTGGTGATCACCCGGCTGACCGGGGACAACAAGCCGGGCGGCGCGCCGGTGGCCGGCTCACCCACCCCGTCGCCGGTCGCCACGCCGACCCCAAGCCCCAGCGGTCCGCCGCCGGGCGCGGACATCACCGGCCCGCTCAACCTGCTGCTGGTCGGAGTGGACACCCGGGTCAGCGTGCCCGGCTGGGAGCCGCACGGTGACGCCGTGCTGGTGCTGCACGTACCCAAGGGGTTGGGTCGCGCGTACCTCTTCTCGCTCCCCCGCGACCTCCTGGTGGACATCCCGGCGTTCCCGAAGGCCGACTACAAGGGCGGCAAGACCAAGCTCACGCACGCGATGAGCTTCGGCAGCCGGGTGCCGGGCAAACCCAAACAACCCAGCACGGCCCAGGGGTACGAGCTGCTGCGCAGCACGGTCAGCGGTTACACCGGGCTACGCATCGACGCGGGCGCGGTGCTCACCTTCAACGGGTTCGACCGACTGGTGAACGCCCTGGGAGGGGTGGACATCTACGTCGACCAGCGGGTCGAGTCGCTGCACCGCCGACCGGACGGCAAGTACCGGGAGAGCGCGCCGGGCGGGTACAAGGGGCCGCAGCAGGTCTACGAGAAGGGCGACCGGCACCTCAACGGCTGGCAGGCGCTGGACTACGCGCGGCAGCGCTACATCACCGGCGGTGACTACGCGCGACAGCGTCACCAGCAGCAGCTGATCCGGGCGATGACCCGCAAGATCCTGGACGAGGGCCTGGCCCGGCAACCGGAACGCGTCGACCAGGTGGTCTCCGCGCTGGGCGACACGCTGGTCTACGTGGGCGGGCGCCGCATCGTCGACATCGCGTACGCCCTCAGCGGCTTGCCGGAGAGCCGTTTCACGCTGGTCGGGCTGCCCGGTTCCGGTGTCGGCAAGGGCAGCGCCTACCGGGGCGAACAGCTGACCACCGAGGGCCGCAAATTCCTCACCGAACTGCGCGCCGGCCGCGCCGACGCGTACCTGGCCGCCCACCCCAAACTGGTCGTGAAGAACTGACCGCCGCTCAAAGCCGCTTGGGCAGGTCGGGCTTCTCCGTGCCGTAGAGCCAGGCGTCGAAGATCGCGTCGAGCTGCTTGCCGGAGATCCGCTCGGCCAGGGCCACGAACTCGGCAGTGGTGGCGGTGCCGTCGCGCTTCTCCGCCGCCCAGGTCTTGACGATCTCGAAGAACGCCTTGTCGCCGACGCCCACCCGCAGGGCGTGCAGGGTCATCCCGCCGCGCTGGTAGACCGACTCGCTGAACAGCTTCTCCGCACCCGGCTTGCCCGGCGGCGTCCTCCACACCTGCGCGGACATCTCGGCGTACCGGCTGTCGAACGCCTCCTTGGCGGTGTACGCCTCGGTGTGCTCGGCCCAGAGCCACTCCGCGTACGTCGCGAAGCCCTCGTTGAGCCAGATGTCCTCCCACTTGGCCAACGCGACGCTGTCGCCGAACCACTGGTGGGCCAACTCGTGGGCGACGACCTCGGTGTTCTCGCCCTGCCGGAAGAAGCTCGCCGCGTAGACCGGTCGGCTCTGCGTCTCCAGGGCGTAGGAGATCCGGCTGTCGGAGATCACCACCCCGCCGTACGCGTCGAACGGGTACGGCCCGAACACACTCTCCAGGTAGTCGGCCACCTCGACGGTCCGGGCGATGGACGCGTCCGCGTTTCCCTTGGCCACGGTGGTGGTGACCGCGTTGTAGACCGGGCGGCCCTTGTGCTCGCCGGTGGTGATCCGGAACTTGCCGATCACCAGAGTGCTCAGATAGCTGGCCATCGGCGACTTCTCCGACCACTTCCAGGTGGTCCAACCGCCCGTGCTGGTCTTTCCGCCGGGAACGCCATTGCTGATCGCGGTCAGGCCGTCCGGAACGGTGACCTCGAAGTCGTAGGCCGCCTTGTCCGACGGGTGGTCGTTGACCGGGAACCAGGTGCTGGCCGACTCGGGCTGGCCCAGCGCGATGGCACCGTCGGCGGTGTGCAGGAAGCCGCCGTCACCGAGCGTCTCGTTCTTCAGCGGCTTCGGCTTGCCGGCGTAGGTGATCTCGGCGACGAACCCGTTGCCGTTGATCAGACCGGAAGCCGGCTTGATCACCAGCTCGTTCCGCTTGCGGCTGTGGGTCGCCGGTGCGCCGTCCACGGTGACCGCGCTGACGGTCAGGCCGGCCAGGTCGAGGTTGAACGTCGACAGGTTGGCGGTCGCGGTGGCCCGCACGGTGGTCGTACCCGTCAACTGGTCCTTGGCCGGGTCGTAGCGCACCTTGACCGTGTACCGCGCGACGTCGTAGCCGCCGTTGCCGTAGGTCGGGAAGTAGGCGTCGCCGACCCCGTCGGCGCCCGCGGTGAACGTCCGCGCCGGCGTGGGGGACGCGCTTGGTGGTAGCGCCGTCTCCGGGGCTGTCGAGTCGCATCCGGACAGTGCGAGCGCACCGGTCACCAGCAGGCCGGCACCCATTCGCAGTCTGTGCCGCGTCCCCCGCATCCCACACCCTTTCCGCACGGTGGCCGGTCACGGCCTCCGCCGCTCCGCGCGAACGGGCACCTACCCGCCGTTCGCAGGCGGCAGCATATCGACCGGGCAGCGGGGCCGGGTCACGGCAGTGTGGGGGCCGACCCACCCACCAACCAGGCGTCGAAGAGCGGACGCAGTTGCCGCTGCGCGACCCGTTCGGCCAGCGCGACGAGGTCCGCGGTGGTCGCGTTGCCGGCCGCCCGCTCGCTGGTCCAGGTGCGCAGGATGCGGAAGAAGAGGTCGTCACCGACGGTCCGGCGCAACGCGTGCACGGCGAGCGCCCCGCGCTTGTAGACGGCCGTGCCGAACATCTGCTCCCGGCCCGGCTCGACCGACGGCTGCGCCCAGTCGGTCGCCGCGTACTGGATCTCGAAGTTGCGCTGGACGGTCCGGCCGCCGTCGTGCTCCTCCCACAGCCACTCGGCGTAGCTGGCGAAGCCCTCGTTGAGCCAGATGTCGCCCCACCTGGTGAGTGACACGCTGTCGCCGAACCACTGGTGCGCCAGCTCGTGCGCGACGACGCTCGGGTTCGGCTGGTCGTCGGAGAAGAAGGCCGGCCCGTAGACCGGCCGGGACTGGGTCTCCAGCGCGTACCCGATCCGGTCGTCGGCGATCACGATCCCCCCGTACGAGTCGAACGGGTACGGGCCGAAGCGGCTGGCCAGGAAGTCGACGATCGCGCCGGTGCGGGCCAGCGAGGTGGCCGCGCCGCCGGTCGCCGGCAGGCTCGCGGCCACCGCCGTGACCATCGGACGGCCGGCGTGCGCGCCGGTCACCACCCGGTAGTCACCGATCACGAGCGTGCTCAGGTAGCTGGCCATCGGGGCGCGCTCCGACCAGCGCCAGGTGGTCCAACCGTCGGCGCTGCTCTTCGGCCCGGGTACGCCGTTGCTCAGCGCGGCCAGGCCGTCCGGAACGGTCACCGCCAGGTCGTAGGTGGCCTTGTCGGACGGGTGGTCGTTGACCGGGAACCAGGTGGCGGCCGAGTCGGGTTGGCCGAGCGCCACCGCGCCGTCGGCGGTGTGCAGGAAACCACCGCTGCCCAGCGCCCCGTTGTCGACGGCCGTGGGGACGCCCGCGTACTCGACAGTCACTGTGAACTGCCGGCCGCGCGGCAGGCCGTCGCGGGGCGTCACCACCAACTCGCCGTCGCGGCGCCGGTGCTCGGCCGCCGCGTCACCCACGTCGACAGCCCGGACCTCCAGGCCGACCAGGTCCAGGTTGAACCGGGACAGGTCCTGGGTGGCGGTGGCGGTGATGACGGCTCGACCGGTCAGCCGGTCGGTCGACGGGTCGTAGCGGACGTCGAGGCCGTAGTGCCCGACGTCGTAGCCGCCGTTGCCGTGCCCCGGCACGTACGGGTCGCCGACGTCGGCCGCACCGGGCCGGAAGCCGTCGCGGTCGTCGCCCGTACAACCGGTGGCCACCATTGCGATCACGCAGGTCAGCGCAGCGGCGGCGCGCAGTCTCCGTCCGGTCAGGACCATGCCCACCCCTCCTGCGGCGTTCCGACCTTGCGCGGCGCTGCGGCCCTCTGCGGCGACCCGGTCAGGACGAGCGTAGTCAGCATCGCCGGCCGCGCGGCCGGTATCGACGATCATCAGTGACTTTCGTCGAATCGAACAAAAGCTGCCGTCGATCGAATCTTTCTTTCGACTTAGACCGACGTTAGTGTCGATCTCCGACCACCGTCGCGAAAGGTGGAACCATGCCAGACCACACCGCCCCCGGCGCCACCCCCACCGGCCGGCTCAGCCGCCGCTCCCTGCTCGCCGCCTCCGCCGGGGCTGCCGCCGCGATCGGCGCGGCCGGCCTACCCGTCCTCGCCACCGGCACCCCGGCGCTCGCCAACCCCGGCAACGCGAGCAAGCTGCGGGTCGAGCCGCTGATCCCGGCCAAGAACCGCGGCATCATCCTCTACAGCGTCCGCGACCGGATCACCGCCGCGCCCGACGACAGCGGGGTGCCGTACGGCTTCGAGCGCGTCCTCGCTCGACTCGCCGAGATCGGCTACAAGGAGATCGAGTTCGCCGGCTACACCCAGAGCACCGAGATCCTCGGTCGGCAGATCACTCCCGCCGAGATCCGCAAGATCCTCGACGACAACGGTCTGGTGGCCAACGGCACCCACGCCTCGATCCAGCCGGCCACCTTCCAGCAACAACTGGACATCGCCGAGGAACTCGGCATGAAGAACATCGGCACCGGCAGCGACCCGACCAGCAGCGCGTACAAGGCCGAGTGGGACGCCGCCGCGGACATCTGGAACGAGCTGGGCCGGCAGGCCCGGGCCCGGGGCATGCGGCTCTACACGCACAACCACGACGCCGCGTACAGCTTCCTCATCGACCGGGGCCCGCGCGACGCCCAGGGCCGGCAGACCCGGTCCTCCGGCATCCGCCGGCTGGAGTACTTCTTCGAGATCACCGACCCGCGGTACGTCTTCTTCGAGCTGGACATCTACTGGGCCTACGTGGCCCGCTACAAGCACCAGAAGTACGTCAACCCGGCCGGCCAGGAGGTGACCGACCTGTTCGACCCGATCCTCACCGTGGCCGACCGGACCACCCGGTTCCCGCTCTTCCACGCCAAGGACGGCGACCGGGACACCAGCGTCCCCAACGGTTACCAGATGACCCCGCTGGGCGACGGCGACCTCAACTTCCAGCAGTTCTTCCAGACCATCGGCGAGCGCAACTTCCACCACGCCAACTGGGAGATGGACACCGCCCCCGGCGGCACGGACAACAAGGGCCAGTCGCTGGACTTCGCGGCGACCAGCTACCGCAACATGTCCGACCTGACCATCTACCTGGAGAAGTGACTCCCCGCTGAACGCGACGAAGGCCGGCCCCGCGGTGTCGCGGGGCCGGCCTTCCGGCGTCTGACGGATCAGTCAGCGGTCGAGGACCAGACCGACCTTCTGGAACTCCTTCAGGTCGCGGTAACCGCACTTGGCCATCGCCCGACGCAGCCCACCGAACAGGTTGAGCTGGCCGTCGGCCTCGTCCGCCGGCCCGAAGAGCAGCTGCTCCATCGACCCGAGCGGCTCACCGGAGACCTCGAAGGCACCCCGGGGCAGCGACGGGTGGCTCGCCGCCGAGTGCCACCAGGCACCACCGGCGGGCGCCTCGTCGCACAGCGACAACGGCTCACCGAGCATCACGGCGTCCGCGCCGCAGCCGAGCGCCTTGGCGATGTCACCCGAGGTCTGGATGTCACCGTCGGCGATCAGGTGCACGTACCGGCCGCCGGTCTCGTCCAGGTAGTCACGGCGGGCCGCCGCGGCGTCGGCGATCGCGGTGGCCATCGGCACCCGGATGCCCAGCACGGACTCGGTGGTCGACCACTCGTCGCCACCGATGCCCACGATCACGCCGGCCGCGCCGGTACGCATCAGGTGCAGCGCCGTCTTGTAGTCCGTGCAGCCACCGACGATCACCGGCAGGTCGAGGTCGGCGATGAACTCCTTGAGGTTCAGCGGCTCGTCGGTGGTCGACACGTGCTCGGCCGAGACGATGGTGCCCTGGATGACCAGGATGTCCACGCCGGCGTCCAGGATCACCGGCGCCAACGCGAGGGTGTGCTGCGGGGAGACCCGCACCGCCACCGTGCCGCCACCGGCACGCAGCTCGCGGACCCGCTCGGCGATCAGGTCCGGGCGGATCGGCTCGGCGTACACCTCCTGGAGCCGCTTGGTGGCGCGGGCCTCCTCGTCCAGGCCGGCCAGCTCGTCCAGCACCTTCGTCGGGTTCTCGTAGCGGGTCCAGAGGCCCTCGACGTTGAGCACGCCGAGGCCGCCGAGCTGACCGAGGCGCACCGCCGAGGACGGGCTCATGGTGGCGTCGGAGGGGTGCCCGACGCACGGAATGCCGAACGGGTACGCGTCGAGCTGCCAGGACGTCGACACGTCGTCGACGTCCCGGGTACGGCGGCTCGGCACGATGGCGATGTCGTCCAGGTGGTAGCCGCGCTGCGCGGTCTTGCCCAGCCCGATCTCGACCACGTCACGCATGGGGGACTCCAGGTGGTTGGGGGTGATGGGTCAGCGGGTGTGGTAGTTGGGCGCCTCGACGGTCATCTGGATGTCGTGCGGGTGGCTCTCCTTCAGGCCAGCCGCGGTGATCCGGATGAGCTGGCCCCGGCGGTGCAGATCGGGGATGTTCTCCGCACCGGCGTACCCCATGGCCAGCCGCAGACCGCCGACCAACTGGTGGGCCACCCGGGAGAGCGGCCCCCGGTAGGGCACCTGACCCTCCACGCCCTCGGGGACCAGCTTGTCGTCGCTGAGCACGTCCTGCTGGAAGTAACGGTCCTTGCTGTACGACTTGGCCTGCCCCCGGGACTGCATCGCGCCGAGCGACCCCATCCCGCGGTACGTCTTGAACTGCTTACCGTTGACGAAGATCAGCTCACCGGGGCTCTCCTCGCAGCCGGCCAGCAGACTGCCGAGCATCACCGTGTCGGCGCCGGCCACCAGGGCCTTGGCGATGTCGCCGGAATACTGGATGCCGCCGTCGCCGATCACCGGCACACCGGCCGGGCGGGCGGCCCGGGCCGCCTCCATGATCGCGGTCACCTGCGGCACGCCGACGCCGGCGACGATCCGGGTGGTGCAGATCGCGCCCGGCCCCACGCCCACCTTGACGCCGTCGGCACCGGCGTCGACAAGCGCCTTCGCGCCGGCGTACGTGGCCACGTTGCCGCCCATGACGTCGACCGCCACGTCGGCCTTGAGCCGGCGGACCATGTCCAGCACGGCCCGCTGGTGCCCGTGCGCGGTGTCCACGATCAGCACGTCGACGCCCGCGTCGACCAGCGCACGGGCCCGCTTGTACGCGTCCTCGCCCACACCGATCGCGGCGGCGACCCGCAGGCGGCCGGCGTCGTCCTTGCTGGCGTCCGGGTACTGCTCGCTCTTGGTGAAGTCCTTCACGGTGATCAGGCCGCGCAGCCGACCCGAGTCGTCGACGATCGGCAGCTTCTCGACCTTGTGCTGACGCAGCAGCGCCAGAGCGTCGTCCTTGCTCACCCCGACCCGCGCGGTGACCAGCGGAGTGTGGGTCATGATCTCGCGGACCGGCGTGTTCGGCTCGGAGACGAACCGCATGTCCCGGTTGGTGACGATGCCCACCAACTGGCCGTCGCCGTCCACCACCGGAACGCCCGAGATGCGGTAACGCCCGCACAGCTCGTCGACCTCGCGCAGCGTGTCGTCCGGGCTGGCGGTCACCGGGTTGGTGATCATGCCGGACTCGGAGCGCTTGACCAGGTCGACCTGGAGGGCCTGGTCCTCCAGGGAGAGGTTGCGGTGCAACACGCCGATGCCGCCCTGGCGGGCCATGGCGATCGCCATCCGGGCCTCGGTCACCGTGTCCATCGCGCTGGACAGCAGCGGAATGGACAACTCGATGTTGCGGGTGAGCTTCGTCCGGGTGTTGACCCGGCTGGGCACCACGTCCGACTCGCCCGGCTGGAGCAGCACGTCGTCGAAGGTGAGGCCGAGCGGAACCACCCGGGCGGAGCCGGCCGGCAGCTCGGGCAGGTGGCCGCCCAGGTCGGCGTGCTCGACGCCGGCCGGAAGATCGGTGCTGGGCGAATTTTCCACGATTGCTCCCCTGAGCTGCTCGGATGGGCTTCAGCGAGGTGGCGCGGGCGGGCACCGGAGCGCGCCACGGTGCCGGCACGTCGCCTCATCGTACCCAGTGAGCTGGGCGACCCGTCCGTGGCAGGCCGGGCCGGCGCGGAGGCCGGGGGGCGGACGTTCGCGCCGGGTTGGGTCTACGGTGAGGGGGTGCACGACGAGCCCATCGACCCGTTCAATGGCGACCCGGCCGATCCGACCGCGGGTCTGGATGACCCGGGCGATGACGCGACGCCGGATCCGCTGACCGACGTCGAGCGGCAGGATGTGCTGGAAGACCTCGCCGATCTGGAGATCTACCAGGCTCTGCTGGCCCCCATCGGGGTCCGTGGGCTGGTGATCGAATGCGAGGACTGCCGCGAGCCGCACTACTTCGACTGGGACCTGCTCCGCGGCAACCTGCGGCACCTGCTCAACTCCGGTCGGCCCCGGGTGCACGAGCCCGCGTACGACCCCGACCCCGACCACTACGTGACCTGGGACTACGCCCGGGGGTACGCGGACGGGGTGCACGACACCCTGTCCGAGGGCACCGAGGACGAGCCGGGCGCCCCGACCGCCACCAAGTGACGTCGGCGGGCGCGGCGCTTACGTCAGGCGACCAGGCCGGCGCGGAACCCCGCCGCCACCGCGTGTGCCCGGTCCCGGGCGCCAAGCTTGCGGAACAACCGGCGGGCGTGCGTCTTGACGGTGTCCTCGGAGACGAACAGCTCCCGGCCGATCTCCGCGTTGCTCTTGCCCTCGGCCATGCCGAGCAGCACCTGAAGCTCACGCTCGGTAAGGCCGATCGACGCCCGACTGGGCCGGGCGTTCGGGGTGGGACGGCCCTGGTCGGTCTGGGCCGCCGACTCGCCGGCACCCGCCTCCGCCTCGTCGTCGCCCCGCTGGACCGGCACCGACGCCAGACCGGCCGGCCCGTCAGCGGCCGTGGCCGCCCAGCCGGGCTCACCCGAGCCACGCGGCGACGGCCCGGAGCGACCGGAACCACCCACCGCCGCAGCATCGCGGGCCGGATCGGTGATCCGCTGCCGAGAGGCTCGGCCGGGCGCGGTGAGCAGCAGTAGCGCCTTCGCCACCGCGCTGGTCAGGTCATGGTCGACATTCTGGATGAGCCCCCGGGCCCCGGCGCTGATGGTGGCCGCCGCGGCCTCGGACTCCTCGGTGCCGAGCAGCAGCACCGCCGCCTGCGGCGCACGCGCCAGGACCCGGCGGACGAAGCCGGCGCTGTCCGGGCGGGTGAGGGCCGTGTCGGCCAGGACCACGTCGGCCGGTCGCTCGGCCAGCCGCAGCATCACCTCGGGATCAGAGACGGCGGTACGAACGATCGCGGACAACCCCAGCCGCGCGGCAGCAGAAGTAAGGTGCTGGGCCGCGAGTGGTGTCCGAACGCACACAAGAACGGTACGCACTGTGGTCTCCTCTCCGCCAACGAGCAGACCATGACGCGGTCGGCTGGGGAGGGGGTTCCCGGCAATCCTTCGAACTTTTCCGACAGATGGGGCAAAAGCCGCAATTTCCCGGACGTTTTCGATCACAGACGTGTGAGTTGGCGAAAGCCCGGGTACCGGGAGATCCAGGCCGGGAACGGTGCGCCTGCGCGGCCCGCCGCCCGGATGCCGGCCATAAGGATTCTCGCGGAGCCGCGCGGGAGGAGGGGTGCTGATGTCGAACGTACGTAGACTGCCCGGACCCATCGTCGATCTCTGGGACTGGCAGCGACTCGGTGCCTGCCGAGGGCGCGACAGCGCCCAGTTCTTCCACCCCGACGGTGAGCGTGGCTCTTCCCGGCTGCGCCGCGAGTCCGCCGCGAAGTCGGTCTGCCGCGCCTGCCCGGTCCGCGCCGAGTGCGCCGCCCATGCACTGTCGGTACGCGAGCCGTACGGCGTCTGGGGCGGCTTCAGCGAGTCGGAGCGCCTGCGACTGCTCGCCGTCGGCTGGGAGGACCTGGCGGACCGCCGGCACGCCCGGGTCGACGTCGCACGGCTGGAGGCCCGCCTGGGCCGGCCGCACAAGTCGACCGTCCCGGCCCAACGCAACGTGGCCTGACCCGAGGCACCCCCAACATCCGCGAAGCCGCGCCCCCGCCCCGGGGGCGCGGTTTCGTGCCGTTCATGCGGTTCCTTGCGCCCCGCCGCCGACACGACCATGGTCAACACGGGTTCCTTGATGTCGGGGCTTCCCGTCCGCCCGGACACCCCGATCTCAATGACCCCGAGTGGATCAAGCCGGGTTGTGCGGTCGCTTGGGTAAGCAAAGACGATGCGCTGAGAGGTTTGTCCGGTCTGGGAATTCAGACTGTGCGCAGGGCTTAGGCTGCTGCGAGGTACGCGGCCTTTGTCCAGTGCTCGGATGCACACGTGGGCCGGAATCATGGCCGGGCCGGGGTCGTTACATACCCTGACGATCGCAGCACCACCGACCCGCCGCCCGACCCCTGGGCTGGTCGCGCAGGTTGGAATGCCAGCCTCCGCCCGGTCGTTACAGTCCCCACGAACGACCGCAGGCACCGCCCCGACGAGGGTGCCGGCAGGTGGGCCAGCCTCGGAATGACCCCGGCCCCCGGGCCGTTGTAGTCCCCACGAACGACCGCAGCCGCAGCCTCGACGAGAGTGCCCGGCAGGTGGGCCAACCCCGGAATGACCCCCGGCCCCCGGTCGTTACACAGGGACCCGGCGCCACGAGCCCCGCCCGTAGGCCGCCGTCAGACGCCGAGTCACCGTAGGCGTCACCCCCCCAGACTTTCCCCCTTGTTTGTGCAGCGCCGGACGAGGTGCTCACACCCTCGCCGCCGTTCCCCCCCTTTTGGCGGTCGGGGTGTCCTACCCCCGAAGGAGCTACCCCTCATGAACACGATCTTCCGTAAGAGCATGCTGTCTGTTGCTGGTCTCGCGTTCGCCGGTGGTGTCTTCGCCGGCCCGATCGCCGCCCACGCCAACCCGGCCGTGGACGCCAAGCCGGTCGCGGTGGCGGTGCAGACCAACGCGCCGAAGCCGCAGGGCGACCAGTCCCACATCACCCTCAACGACGAGCAGACCGCCAACGCCAAGGCGATCATCGCCGCCACGAAGAAGGCCGGCCTCCCGGAGCGGGCCGCGGTCATCTCGATCGCGACCAGCCTGCAGGAGTCGAAGCTGGAGAACCTGGGTCACCTCGGCGACATGAACGACCACGACTCGCTGGGCCTGTTCCAGCAGCGCCCGAGCTCGGGTTGGGGCACGCCGGAGCAGATCACCGACCCCGAGTACTCCACCACCGCGTTCCTCAAGGGTCTGAAGCAGGTCGACGGGTGGCAGGACATGCCGCTGACCGACGCCGCGCAGACCGTGCAGGTATCGGCCTACCCGGACGCCTACGCCCAGTGGGAACAGCAAGCCACCGACCTCGTCGCCCAGCACTGGAACAGCTGACCCACACCACCACCGCACCGCGAAGTCTGACAACGACCGCTGGCCGGCACCCGCAACCCCGGGGTGCCGGCCAGCGGCATTTCTGTGCTCGGAGCCCGCAGATCTTGGACACTTTCCGTTCCGCGCGAACGGAAAGTGTCCAAGATCTGCATGCACGTTCTGGGGTATCACCGGTCAACCAGCCGGCCCGACCGACCCGAAGGAGAGTCGCGGGAACCCGTAAGGCAGGTCGCGAACCAGCCCGCCGACCAAAGAGCAGGTCGCGGACACAGCCGCCGACCCACAGAACAGGTCGCGGACACAGCCCGCCGACCCGCAGAGCCGTCACACACACCGCCCACCGGAGGGCAGAGGACGCCGCGGAACACAGGTCACGGACGCAGCCCGAGGGCGACGCAGTGCCGTGGGTCAGCGGACGGTGACGGTGACCGTGTGCCAGCCGGTGGCGCCATCCGGGACGACGTCCTGCGTACGCTCGGTTTGGGTTTCACCTGTCGCGTCCGTCGCCCGGACCTGAAGTCGGTGTTCGCCCGGCGTGGCGTCCCAGCGCCAGGACCATTGCACCCAGGTGTCCACCGACACGGTCGGGGCCAGCGCGGCTTCCTGCCACTGGCCGTCGTCGACGCGTATCTCGACTCGGCGGATGCCCCGGTGCTGCGCCCAGGCCACTCCGGCGACGGTCACCGGTCCGGCGGTCAGCCGGTTGCGCCCCCGGGGCGTGTCGATCCGCGACTGGGTCTTGATCGGCCCCTGGGGGGACCAGCCGCGCGGCACCCAGTACGCGTCGAAGTCCGCGAACCGGGTCAGCTCCAGTTCGGTCACCCACTTGCAGGCCGACACGTAGCCGTAGAGGCCCGGCACCACCACCCGGACCGGGAAGCCGTGCTCGACCGGCAGCGGCTCACCGTTCATTCCGACGGCCAGCAGCGCGTCCCGCCCGTCGCGCAGCGCGGCGGTGGGGGTACCGCAGGTCCAACCGTCGACCGACCGACCAACGACCTGGTCGGCGTCGTCGTCGGGCTCGACCTCGTCCAGCAGTTCCCGCAGGGGTACGCCGAGCCAGCGGGCATTGCCGATCAGGTCCCCGCCCACCTCGTTGGAGACGCAGGCCAGCGTGACGTACCGCTCGACCAGCGGTCGGGCCAGCAGATCCGCGTAGCTGTAGGTGCGCTCCTTGCCGACCCTCCCGTGTATCCGCAACCGCCAGGTGTCCGGGTCGACCTGGGGTACCACCAGCGCGGTGTCGATCCGGTAGAACCCGAAGTTCGAGGTGACGTACGGCGCGAGCTGGGTCAGTGAGAGGTCCGCGCCTGCCGGCACGGCCGGTGCGGGGGCGACCGGCACGGGCAGGCGGATCGCGTCGCGGGCTGCGGACACGCCGCGCCGACCCGCCAGCCACCGCCCACCGAGACCGGCCACCACGGCCGTGCCGAGCAGCACCCCGCTCCCGGTGAGGAACCGCCGCCGCGACTCCGGGTCGACTTCGGCGGGCCCGACCGCCGCCGTCGGCCCAGCGGGAGTCACTGGCACCGGGCCAGCCGGCGACACCGGACCGCCGGACGACACCGGGCCAGCGGACGGAAGAGGACCAGCGGTCGGCGTGGGTGGTGACCAGGGCCAGGGGTTCAGCTCGAACGGTCCGGCGATGAACAGCCAGAGCACCAGGGCGCCGAGACCGGCGCCGACCAGCGACGGCAGCGCGTCGGCGAGGTCCGCCCCGGAGCGGGTCAGCGCGGCGGCCACCCCGATGGCGCCGAACGCGGCGATGCCGGCCAGGCCGAGTGCCAGCCGGCGGATCGCCAGTACGCCGAACAGCGCCGCGAAGCCGCCCAGCAACACGGCCGTGCCGACCAGCAGCGCGATCTTGTCGGCGGTGCCGAAGAGGTCGATGGCGAGTTGCTTCAGCGACTCGGGGACGGCGTCGACGATGACCCCGCCGACCGCGACCAGGGGCGCCGACCGGGGGCCGGTCAACACCGCGACCGGTTCGGCGATCCCGATCGCGACGGCGGCGGCGGTGATTCCGGCCAACGCGGCGTACCGCCGTGACGTGGTGCTCATCGGCCCAGTGTGCGCGATCATCTCGCCCGGTCGCCAACAACGTCAGCGTTCGGTAATGACCTGCCAGCCCACCCAACGAAGCGGGGCACACCGCCGTACGGCGGTGTGCCCCGGTGTCGCTACCGGATCAGAAGCCCGGGCCGTGCTGGTGGCCGTGACCGTGACCGTGGCCGTGCCCGCCGGCGGCGGCCGGCTCGGCCTGCTCCGGCTTCTCGACCACGAGGCTCTCCGTGGTGAGCAGCAGACCGGCGATCGAGGCGGCGTTGGTGACCGCGTTGCGGGTCACCTTCACCGGGTCGATGATGCCGGCCTTGACCAGGTCGACGTACTCGCCCTTGGCGGCGTCGAGGCCGTTGCCCCACTTGAGGTCGGCGACCTTCTGCGTCACGACGTAGCCGTCGTGACCGGCGTTCTGGGCGATCCAGCGCAGCGGCTCGACGAGCGCCTTGCGCACGACCGAGACGCCGACCTTCTCGTCACCGGTGAAGCCCAGGTCGTCGTCGAGTACCGAGAGGATCTGCACCAGGGCGGCGCCGCCGCCGGGCACGGTGCCCTCCTCGACCGCAGCCTTGGTCGCCGCGATGGCGTCCTCGATGCGGTGCTTGCGCTCCTTCATCTCGACCTCGGTCGCCGCGCCAGCCTTGATGACGGCGATGCCACCGGAGAGCTTCGCCAGCCGCTCGGCCAGCTTCTCCCGGTCCCAGTCGGAGTCGGAGGCCTCGATCTCCTTGCGGATCTGGGACACCCGGTCGGCGACGTCGGCCTTCTGGCCACCGCCGTCGACGATCGTGGTGTTCTCCTTGTCGACCACGACGCGCCGGGCGGTGCCGAGCACCTCCAGGCCGACCTGGTCGAGCTTGTAGCCCAGCTCCGGGGCGACCAGCTCGGCGCCCGTGGAGATCGCGATGTCCTGGAGCATCGCCTTGCGCCGGTCACCGAAGCCCGGGGCCTTGACCGCGCAGACCTTGAGGGTCTTGCGCAGCGAGTTGACCACCAGGGTGGAGAGCGCCTGGCCGTCCACGTCCTCGGCGATGATCAGCAGGGGCTTGCTGTTCTGCAGGACCTTCTCCAGCAGCGGCAGCAGCTCCTCGATCGCCGAGATCTTCTGGGTGGTGACCAGGATGTACGCGTCCTCAAGGACGGACTCCTGACCCTCCAGGTCGGTGACGAAGTTCGGCGAGATGAAGCCCTTGTCGAACTGGAGACCCTCGGTCACGTCCAGTTCGGTGGTGAGCATCGAGCCTTCCTCGACGGTGATGACACCGTCGCGGCCGACGCGCTCCATCGCCTCGGCGATCAGATCGCCGATCGTGGAGTCCTGCGCGGAGATCGTCGCCACGTTCGCGATCGACTCCTTGCTGGTGACCTCGGCGGCACGGCCGAGCAGCGCCTCGGAGACCTTGGTGGCCGCCGCGTCGATGCCCCGCTTGAGGCCGGCCGGGTTGGTCCCGGCGGTCACGTTGCGCAGACCCTCGCGAACCATCGCCTGGGCCAGCACGGTCGCGGTGGTGGTCCCGTCGCCGGCGACGTCGTTGGTCTTGGTCGCCACCTCCTTGACCAGCTGCGCGCCAAGGTTCTCGTACGGGTTGGTGAGCTCGATCTCCTTGGCGATGGTCACACCATCGTTGGTGATCGTCGGCGCACCGAATTTCTTGTCCAGGACGACGTTGCGCCCGCGCGGGCCGAGGGTGACCTTGACCGCGTCCGCGAGGGCGTTGACACCGTGCTCCAGCAGGTGTCGGGCGTCGTCCGAGAAGCTCAGGATCTTCGCCATTAATGTCCCTTCGAAGCGCCATTGCCCCGGCCCGGCGAGCCGGACCGGGGCAGTGGCACTGATCGGTTGCTTACTTCTCGATGACCGCGAGGACGTCGCGGGCGGAGAGCACCAGGTACTCCTCGCCGGCGTACTTGACCTCGGTGCCGCCGTACTTCGAGTAGAGGACGGTGTCGCCGACCTGCACGTCAACCGGAACCCGGTTGCCGTTGTCGTCGACGCGCCCCGGGCCCACAGCGAGGACGGTGCCCTCCTGCGGCTTCTCCTTGGCGGTGTCGGGGATCACGATGCCCGACGCCGTGGTGGTCTCAGCCTCGTTCGCCTGGACCACGATGCGGTCCTCGAGCGGCTTGATCGCAACCTTGGTCGCGGTAGTCACGGGCATACCCTCCTGGGGTACTGGTTTCGTTGCTGGCCAGCGGGGCTGACCAGCGTCAATCTGCCTCATGCCACCGGGCGGTGCCGTCGTCGCGGGTGCCGGTCCGCCTGGCGTGCGCACCCGGGTCGCGAGACCCGGAAGCTGGCACCCTCAGGGTGAGAGTGCTAATCGCAGGTTATTCCGTGGCTAGCACTCCGTCAAGGAGAGTGCCAGCGCGTCGCGCCCCGCCAGTCAGGATTTCCTGGGTGGCCGGGACAATGGCCGGGTGGATCTCGATCAGCTGGCGGCGCTGCGTACCCCCGAGGGGTCGGCCGCGCTCACGGCGGCGGCCGGGCTGGCCGGCGGTGATCCACTGGTCGCGGCGTCGGCGCTGCGCTCGGCCGGGGTGCCGCCGACGTTGGCCGCCGCGGCCCTCACCCAGGCCGAGCTGCGCCACCGGGCGACAGCCAAGTTCGGCCCGTCCGCCGCTGGGATGTTCCTCACCCGGCCCGGCCTGGAGCAGGCCACCCGCCGGGTGGTCGCCGACCGGCGGGCCGCCCGGTTGTACGCGGCCGGCGTGCGCACCCTGGCCGACCTCGGGTGCGGGCTCGGTGCCGACGCGCTGGCCGCCGCCCGTGCCGGCATCCGGGTGTACGGGGTGGAGGCCGACCCGGTGACCGCGGCGATGGCCGCCGCCAACGCCGAGGCGGCCGGGCTGGCCGAGCTGTTCACTGTCGAGTGCGGCGACGCGACCGGGTTCGACGTGTCAGGGGTCGACGGGGTCTTCTGCGATCCGGCCCGCCGCACGACCGGCACCGGGCGGCGGATCTTCGACCCGCGCGCCTACTCGCCGCCGTGGGACTTCGTCACCGGCCTGGCCGAGCGGGTGCCGCGCACCGTGGTGAAGGTGGCGCCGGGCCTGGACCACGCGCTCATCCCGCCCGGCGCGGAGGCCGAGTGGGTCGGCGTGGACGGCGATCTGGTCGAGGCCGCGCTCTGGTGCGGCGACCTGGCGGAGGTGCCCCGCCGCGCCACCCTCTACCGTCAGCGGGGCACCGAGGCCCGCCGCCACCAGCTCACCGGCTCGGGTGCCGCCGAGGCGCCGGTCGGGCCGCCGCGCCGCTACCTGTACGACCCGGACCCGGCGGTGGTGCGCGCGCACCTCGTGGCCGAACTGTCCACCGACCTGGACGCCACCCTGGGCGATCCGAGCATCGCCTACCTCTACGCCGACCAGCCGATCCGCACCCCGTACGCGCGCTGCCTGGAGATCACCGACGTGCTGCCGTTCTCGCTCAAGCGCCTGCGGACGCTGTTGCGCGACCGTCGGGTGGGCCGCGTGGAGATCCTCAAGCGGGGTTCGGCGCTCACCCCGGAGCAGCTCCGGCGGGACCTACGGCTGGCCGGGGACGAGTCGGCGAGTCTGGTGCTCACCCGGGTCGGCGGCGCACCGACGGTGCTGATCGGCCGGCCGGTCGAATAGGGCCTGACACAGGTACTAGCCTCGTCGCTGTGGCGGGACAGGGCACGCCGGCAACGGCACTGTTGGTCAAGCGCGGCATCGCGCATCGCACCCATCCGTACCGGGTGTCGCCGGACGCCCCGAACTACGGAGCGTTGGTGGCGGTGGCGCTCGGCGTGGCACCGGAGCGCGTGTTCAAGTCGCTGGTGACCGAGGTCGACGGCGCGCTCACCGTGGCGGTCGTTCCAGTCACCGGCGAGCTGGATCTCAAGGCGCTCGCGGCGGCGGTCGGCGGCAAGCGGGCGGCGCTGGCCGACCGGGCGGTCGCCGAGCGGGCAACCGGCTACGTACGCGGTGGGATCAGCCCGCTCGGGCAGCGTCGACGGTTGCCCACCGTGCTGGACGAATCCGCGCTGGATCTCCCGACGATCTATGTCTCGGCTGGTCGGCGCGGTCTGCAACTCGAACTGGCCGCGGCGGATCTGGTGGCGCTGACCGACGCCCGCACCGCGTCGTTGCAGACCCACTGACGACCGTCGTTACGTCGACTCCCCCGTGGGATACCCGGGGAGTAACAGTCGCGTTGCTGAATTGTTATCGCTCCCAACAAACTATGCACCTGCGCGGTCTTGTGGAGCCGGTGTGACGCGAAATACGTTGCCGGACACAACAAAACAACACCTCCCCCACCTCCGAAAGGACCCTGCACATGCGTAAGGGGATCCTCACCATCGCCGCCGTGGGCCTGCTCACGACCGGCGGCTTGACCGCCTGCAGCGACGACTCCGGCACCGGCTCGGCCGACTCCAAAAAGACTCCCAAGATCGGCGTGATCCTTCCGGACAGCAAGTCCTCCCCCCGCTGGGAGACGGCGGACCGTCGCTTCCTGGAGGAGGCGTTCAAGGCCGCCAACGTCAAGTACGACATCCAGAACGCCCAGAACGACAAGGCCGCATTCCAGACCATCGCCGACCAGATGATCACTAGCGGCGTCACCGCCCTCATGATCGTCAACCTGGACTCCGGCACCGGTAAGGCCGTACTCGACAAGGCCAAGTCGCAGGGCGTCGCCACCATCGACTACGACCGGCTCACCCTCGGCGGCTCCGCCCAGTACTACGTCAGCTTCGACAACGAGACCGTCGGGAAGCTCCAGGGCGAGGGTCTGGCGAAGTGCCTGACCGACAAGGGCGCCAAGAACCCCGTCGTGGCGTACCTGAACGGCTCCCCCACCGACAACAACGCCACCCTGTTCAAGGCCGGCTACGACTCGGTACTCAAGCCGAAGTTCGACTCCAAGGAGTACACCAAGGGCCCGGACGACGCCGTGCCGGGCTGGGACGGCCCCACCGCCGCGACCATCTTCGAGCAGCAGCTCACCGCGACCAAGGGCAAGATCGACGGCGTGCTGGCCGCCAACGACACTCTCGGCAACGCCGCCATCTCGATCCTGAAGAAGAACAAGCTCAACGGCAAGGTGCCGGTGACCGGCCAGGACGCCAGCGTGGAGGGCCTGCAGAACATCATCGCCGGTGACCAGTGCATGACCGTCTACAAGGCCGTCCGGGAAGAGGCCAAGGCCGCGTCCGACCTGGCCATCGCACTGGCCAAGGGCGAGAAGAAGGACACCGGCCAGACGGTGAAGGACCCGGAGGGTGGCCGGGACGTCCCCTCGGTGCTGCTCACCCCGAAGGCCATCTACAAGGACAACGTCAAGGACGTCATCGCCGACGGCTACGTGACCAAGGAGCAGATCTGCGCCGACGCGTACGCCAAGCTCTGCGCCGGCGCCGGCATCAGCTGACCGACGCCGCAGTACCCGCCGGGACGACCATCGCCGCCCGGCACGGGAGCACCCTCCCGTGCCGGGCGGCGCCCGCCGGACGGGCCCCGCCCCTCCCTTAAGAAGGAGACCCCCGTGTCCGCGACTCCCCTGCTGGAACTTCGCGGGATCGACAAGAGCTTCGGTCCCGTCCAGGTGCTCCGCGACGTCGCCCTGAGCGTCCACCCGGGCGAAGTGACCGCACTGGTCGGCGACAACGGCGCCGGCAAGTCGACCCTGGTGAAGTGCATCAGCGGCATCTACCCCACGGACGCCGGTGAGGTCCTGTTCAACGGCGAACAGGTGCACATCGGCAGTCCCCGCGACGCCGCCACGCTCGGCATCGAGGTCGTCTACCAGGACCTCGCGCTCTGCGACAACCTGGACATCGTGCAGAACATGTTCCTCGGCCGGGAGAAGCACAGCGGCATCGTCCTGGACGAGCCGACAATGGAACAGCTCGCCGCCGAGACCCTGGCGGGGCTCTCCATCCGCACCGTCACCTCGCTTCGCCAGCACGTCTCCAGCCTCTCCGGCGGTCAGCGCCAGACCGTGGCCATCGCCAAGGCGGTGCTGTGGAACAGCAAGCTCGTCATCCTGGACGAGCCGACCGCCGCCCTGGGCGTGGCACAAACCGCCCAGGTCCTCGAACTCGTCCGCCGCCTCGCCGACAACGGCCTGGCAGTGGTGCTCATCTCGCACAACATGAACGACGTCTTCGCCGTCTCCGACCGGATCGCCGCGCTGTACCTCGGCCAGATGGTCGCCCAGGTGAAGACCACCGACATCACCCACGCCCAGGTGGTTGAGCTGATCACCGCCGGGCGCTCGGGCGGGCTCGGTCTCGCCACCGACCCGGGCAGCAACGGCGACGGCCCGCAGCCGGCCGACTCGATCTCAGGAGGCGTCCGATGACCACCACCGCCGTGCGGAAGGACGGCCCCGCGGCTGTCACACCGCCGCCGACCGTCGGGAGCCACGTCCGCAACTACGTGAGCCGGGTACGCGGTGGCGACGTCGGCGCGCTACCGGCCGTGCTCGGCCTGATCGTGCTCTGCACCGTCTTCGCGATCATGCGGCCGACGTCGTTCCTGTCGGCCGGCAACTTCGCGAACCTCTTCACCCAGGGCGCGGCGGTCACGCTCATCGCGATGGGCCTGGTCTTCGTGCTGCTGCTCGGCGAGATCGACCTCTCCGCCGGCTTCGCCAGCGGCGTCTGCGCGGCGGTACTGGCCAATGTGGTCACCGTGCTCGGCTACCCCTGGTGGGTTGCCGTCCTCGCCGCGGTCGCCACCGGTGTGGTCATCGGCACCACGCTCGGGATGCTGGTCGCGAAGATCGGCATTCCGTCCTTCGTGGTCACCCTCGCCGGCTTCCTCGCCTTCCAGGGCGTCGTGTTGCTGCTCGTGCAGGAGGGCACCAACATCTCCGTCCGCGACGAGGTGCTGGTCGCCATCGCCAACCGCAACCTCGCCCCCGCGCTGGGCTGGGCGCTGACCGCCGTCGCCGTCGTGGGCTACGCGGCGGTGCAACTGCTGCGCCACCGTAACCGGGCGGCCCGTGGTCTGATCACCGACCCGCTCGCGGTGGTGGCGCTGCGGATCGGCGGGCTCGCCGTCATCCTCGGCACCGCGGTGTACGTGCTCAACCTGGAGCGCAGCCGCAACGTCCTCATCGTCTCGCTCAAGGGTGTGCCGATCGTGGTGCCGGTCATCGCGGTGCTGCTGATCATCTGGACCTTCGTGCTCCAACGCACCAGCTACGGCCGGCACATCTACGCCGTGGGCGGCAACCGGGAAGCGGCCCGCCGGGCCGGCATCGAGGTCGACCGGATCCGGATCTCCGTCTTCGTGATCTGCTCGTCGATGGCCGCCATCGGCGGAATCGTGGCGGCCAGCCGGGCCAACTCGGTCGACCCGAACACGGGGGGCAGTAACGTACTGCTCTACGCGGTCGGCGCAGCGGTGATCGGCGGCACCAGCCTCTTCGGTGGCAAGGGCCGCGTCCTCGACGCCGTGCTCGGCGGCGCGGTGGTCGCGGTCATCGAAAACGGAATGGGCCTCATGGGGTACAGCGCGGGAGTCAAGTACGTGGTCACCGGCGTCGTACTGCTGCTCGCCGCCAGCGTCGACGCGCTCTCCCGCCGCCGCGCGGCAGCCACCGGCACCCGCTGACCGCGCGGGAGGTAGCACCAGCATGCGCCCAGGACCAAGCCAGGATGACGTCCGACGGCAGAACCTCGGGGCCCTGCTGCGGCACGTGCACGTCCACGGGGCGACCACGCGTGCCGAACTGACCACCACGCTGGGTCTCAACCGCAGCACCATCGGCGCGCTCACCGCCGACCTGTCCGCGGTGGGGCTGGTCAGCGAAGGGGCACCGAAGGAGACCGGCCGGGCCGGACGACCGTCACTTGTCGTCCGGCCCGAGTCGGCCCGGGTCTACGCGTACGCGTACTCCGTGGAGGTGGACCGACTGCGCGCGGCCCGGATCGGGCTGGGCGGCGCGGTCCTGGACCGCCGGGACCTGGACCGACCGCGCGGCCTGCTGGCCGCGGAGGCCGCGCCGCTGCTGGCCGGCGCGGTCAAGGAGATGCAGCAGTTGGTGCCGGCGGACGCGATCTGCGTCGGTGCCGGCGTCGCGGTCTGCGGCATGGTCCGCCGGGACGACGGCCTGGTCCGCCTCGGTCCCACCACCGGTTGGGTGGACGAGCCGATCGGCGCGGCCCTCGCCGACGAGTTGGGCATCGACGTACCGATCACCGTGGGCAACGTCGCCGACGTCGCCGCGTTCGCCGAGCACGCACGGGGTGTGGCGGCAGGTTGCGACAACGTCCTCTACCTGTACGGCGACGTCGGCGTGGGTGCCGGCATCATCGCCGGTGGGCGCCGGCTGACCGGGCACGGCGGCTACGGCGGCGAGGTCGGCCACATGAAGGTGGTCCGCGACGGCAGGCCCTGTGAGTGCGGCTCCCGGGGCTGCTGGGAGACCGAGATCGGCGAGCACGGTCTCCTGCGCGCTGCCGGACGCTCCGACGCCCGTGGCCGCGACGCGCTGCTGGCCGTCTTCGACGCCGCCGACCGGGGGGACGCCCGAGCCCAGACGGCGGTCCGCCAGGCCGGCGACTGGCTCGGCTTCGGGGTCGCCAACCTGGTGAACATCTTCAACCCCGAGATGGTCATCTTCGGCGGCACCATGCGTGACCTCTACCTCGCGGCGGCGGCCCAGATCCGCAGCCGGCTCAACTCCAACGCGCTCGGCGCCTGCCTGGAGCACGTCCGGCTGCGTACACCGAAACTGGGTGCGGACGCGCCCCTGATCGGTGCCGCCGAGCTGGCCTTCGAACGGCTGCTCGCCGACCCCCTCGACGTGGGCTGATCCGCGTACGCTGTCCGGCGTGGATGTCGAGCTGCGCGCCTCCGACGACGACCGAAACCGGGTGGTCGCCGCGCTGCACCAGCACACCGCGGCGGGCCGGCTGACGCTTGACGAGTTCTCCGACCGGGCGGGTGCCGTGTGGACGGCACGCACCCTCGGTGACCTGGCCGCGCTGACCCGCGACCTGCCGCCCCTGCCCGACCCGGCCGCCGGCGTCGGCCGCGTCGAGCGCGGGCGTCAGGAGCTGCTGATGGTCTTCGCCGCCGCGGCGCTCACCTTGCTGCTGCTCGGCGGCCTGCTCGCCGTCACCCGCTGATCCGGGTCGCTGCGCGATGAACTGATCGCGCGATCAGTCCGTACCAGTGGGCGGACGGGCAACCGGCAGGGTACGGCTGCCCGGTCCAGACGCGTTCCGGTCCGGACCGAGGAGGCACCACAGACATGGCACCGCTCAGATCCCCCCATCGCCGACTGGGCACCCGGACCCACCGAGCGGCGATGCTGCTCATCGCGATCATCGCGGGGGTCGGTGTGCTGCCCGGCGTGGCCGTCGCCGCGCCCGCCGGTGGTGGCGGCCAGCAGCTCAACGCCGCCGACATGACGCTGCTCAACGGGGTGCGTCTGGCCGGGCTGTGGGAGATGCCAGCCGGCCAGATGGCCGCCGAGAAGGGACAGTCGGCGAAGGTCCGGGAGATCGGCGCCGGCATCGCCAGCGAGCACCAGCGGCTCGACCAGTTGGTCGTCGACGCGGCCAACAAGTTGGGCGCGAGCATTCCCAGCGAGCCGACCGCCGAGCAGAAGGGCTGGCTGGCCGAGATGCAGAAGGCCTCCGGCGCTCGGTTCGACCAGATCTTCGTCACCCGGCTCCGGGTCGCCCACGGCAAGATCTTCCCGGTGATCGGGGCGGTGCGGGCCAGCACCCGGGACGCCACGGTCCGCAAGCTCTGCGACGACGCCAACGGCTTCGTGATGCACCACATGCAGATGCTGGAGAGCACCGGGTTGGTCCGTTGGCCGGAGCTGCCGCCGGCCGCGCTGCCCGCCCCGGGTGAGGACGGGCTCTTGGCCGCCGCCTCCGCCAACGCCGGCCCGCAGGTCGGAGTCAGCAGCACCGTCGTCTGGCTGGTCTTCCTCGCCGCGCTGGGCACGGGCGGAATCGCCACCTACCGGATGTTGCGCCGCAGCTGACCAGTCAGCGGTGGCCTGGATGGTGGCTCGCGTCAGCGGTCGACCTGGGTGAAATCCCAGGAGTGCGGGGCGCGGGCCACCAGCAGGGCTGGCGGGTCCGGCAGCGGGCGCGGGCTGCTGCGCCACTTGGAGATCACCACCACGCGGTGGTCGGTGGAGGAGAAGACCTCGCTGGAGACGTGCAGCGGGTCGTGCTCCAACTCGGGCAGGGCGGTGTCGCACACCCAGGTGATCAGGTCGGCGACCCCGTACGCCTCGGCGCGCGCTTCCCACATCCGCACGATCATGTCCGCCGCGCCCGTCACACGCTGACCGTGGTCAACGGCAGTGCCGAGTCGGCTGGCAGGTCCAGTCGGCTCGGAGCGACCCCGGCGGCGACCAGGTGCGAACCGAGCGCGGCCACCATCGCGCCGTTGTCGGTGCACAGCTTCGGCCGGGGTACCCGGACCTGGATGCCGTACTTCTCGGCTCGCTGCTCGGCCATCGCCCGCAGCCGCGAGTTCGCCGCCACTCCCCCGCCGATGACCAGGGTCTCGATGCCCTGCGCGCGGCACGCGGCAAGCGCCTTGCTGGTCAGTACGTCACAGACCGCCTCCTGGAAGGACGCGGCCACGTCGGCCACCGGCACCGTCTCGCCGGCACGCTGACGGGCCTCGACCCACCGCGCCACCGCCGTCTTCAGGCCCGAGAACGAGAAGTCGTACCGGTGGGCGGCCAGGTCCTTCGCGGCGGTCAGGCCGCGGGGGAAGGCGATGGAGGCGGCATCGCCGGCCCGGGCCTCCCGGTCGATGGGCGGACCACCCGGGAACGGCAGTCCGAGTAGCCGGGCGACCTTGTCGAACGCTTCCCCGGCCGCGTCGTCGATGGTGGCGCCCAGTGGGGTGACACCCCGGGCCAGGTCGTCGACGAGCAGGAGGGACGAGTGGCCGCCGGACACCAGGAGCGCGATGGCGGGTTCGGGCAGTGGGCCGTGCTCAAGGGTGTCCACCGCGACGTGGGCGGCGAGGTGGTTGACGCCGTAGATGGGTTTCTCGGCGGCGACCGCGTACCCCTTGGCGGCGGCGACGCCGACCAGCAGCGCGCCGGCCAGCCCCGGCCCGGAGGTGACCGCGATCGCGTCGATGTCGGCCAGCGGGACGCCGGCCTCGGTCAGTGCCCGGTCCATGGTCGGCACGATGGCCTCCAGGTGTGCCCGGCTGGCCACCTCCGGGACCACACCCCCGAACCGGGCGTGTTCCTCGACGCTGGAGGCGAGCGCGTCGGCCAGCAGGGTGTGCCCCCGCACGATGCCGACGCCGGTCTCGTCGCAGGAGGTCTCGATTCCCAGGATCAGTGGTTCGTCAGCCATGGTCGTGTGGTCCGTCTCCGGTCGGCTCGGCGTCGCGCCGCATGACCAGCGCGTCGGTGTTGCTCGGTTGGTAGTAGCCGCGCCGTACCCCGACCGGCTCGAACCCATACGTCGCGTAGAGCCGCTGGGCCGCGGCGTTGTCCACGGCGACCTCCAGCAGGGTGCTGCGGGCGTCGCGCCGGACCGCCTCGGCGAGCAACTCCTCCAGCAGGGCGCGGCCCACGCCGCGCCGCTGGGCGTCCCGGCGGACGGCGATGTTCTGCACCCACACCTCGTCCGGCGGAACGCCGGCGAGCCCGGCGTAGCCGAGCAGTGAGCCGTCCGCGTCGACGGCGACCCGGTAGTGGTGTCCGTTGGCGAGTTCGCTCCAGAACATGGCGGGCGACCACTTTTCGGCGCCGAAGAGGTCCGCCTCGATCGGCAGCACGTCGTCGATGTGCCACCAGCGGAACGGTTCGAGCCGTACCGCCGTCATGGCAGGACCGGTTTGCGGCCGGTCGCCGCCACCGCGTCGGGGCGGCGCAGGTAGAGCGGGGTGAGCCGCTCACTGGACGCGCCCGCCCGGATCCGCTCGGCGGCGAGCAGCGCCAGCACGGTCGCGTCCGGGTAGCGCGGCTCGACCCGAACGGGCAGGTCCAGAACCTCGGCGTACCGGTGCGCCCCGTCACCGACCGCGATCGTCGCGCCCAGTTCACGGGCGCGCGCGGCGGCGACCGCCGGCGCGGACACCTCGGGCCCGACGATCCGCTGGCCGGCGCCGTCGTAGACGGCCCAGTAGAGCTCCTTGCGTCGGGCATCGCTGGCGGCCAGGACCGGCGCGCCGGACGCCGCCGGGTAGCCGATGGCGTCCAGCGAACAGACGCCGTACGTGGGGATGCCGAGCACCTGACCCATTGTCGCGGCGGTGACCAGGCCGACCCGCAGCCCGGTGAACGGCCCCGGGCCGAGCCCGGCGACGATGGCGGTCAGGTCACGCGGGCGCGCGTCGGCGTCGGCGAGGACCGCGTCCACCTGGGGCGCGAGCAGCTCACCGTGCGCGCGGGCGTCGACCGTGCACCGGTGCGCCCGCGACGCCACGCCGTCTGCCGAGACCTCTACCAGCGCCGCGGTGACCGCGGGGGTCGAGCTGTCCACCACGAGTACGAGCACGGTAAGCCAGCCTAGCCGCCCCGCCCCGCGCCCCGGTCACGCCCCGCCACTACCCCGCGGGGGCGGCAGCCCGCAGGAGCCGCCCGCACGACGCCGTCGCGTGGTCCGACCCGCGGCACGGCCCTACCTGCGGCGGCCCGACCTGCCAGGGCGGCACGACCGACCACCCGCCCGACCCGGCGGGCGGCCCCACCCAGCAGGCGGCCCCACCCGAAGAGGCGAGGGGCGACATCCCCCAGTGAGCGGTATACCTGTGAGTCATATTTATGACTCACAGGTATACCGCTCATCAGAGAATGGCCCCGGTCGCCGGTGGCACGGGGTGGCGCGTCACCCGGGGGCCGGCACGTCACCCGCGGGCCTGTGGGGCCGGGATGAAGACCGTCAGTCGCGAATCCGCCTCAGCGGTTTCCGCCATGGCCGGCATGGGCGAGCATCCCGGGATGCCATCCACTCGTCTCACCGGTCTACTCGGCGCTGCCATCCGTCAGCAACGGCAGTCGCGCGAGCTGAGCCAGTGTGAGTTGGCCGAGTTGGCCGGAGTCAGCCAGGCGACGGTCGCCCGGATCGAAGGCGGCGATCGAGCACCCAGCATCGCCGTGCTGGAGCGGTTGCTCGCAGCGATGGATGTGCAGTTGGTCATCGGGGTTGAGCCGTTGGACGCGCACCTCGACGCCCGGATCGACGGCTTGGCCGCCCGGCCGATCGCCGAGCGAATCGACGGGCTGGGGTTGGATCGGCTGCTGGATCGGCTCACCGATTTCCCGCAGGTGATCACCGGATGCGCCGCGGCGCTGCTGCAGGGCGCACCGGTGCCGGTCGACGCCCTGGAGATCGCCCTGCGCTGGCAGGACGCCAAGCTGTTCACCCGCTGGCTGGAGACGAACTACGGTCAGCGGTGGAACGCCCGCTGGGGTGAGTTCGGCGGGGTGTGGTTGGAGCCCGAAGAGCCGGGCGAACACCTGTGGTCGACCCGGTACGGGGAAATCAGGGCCACCATGTGCGACGAGCTGCCCGAGACGATCGAGGTGCGCCACGGTGGGCGGAGTTACCAGGTGGTGCCGCTCGTCGAGCTGGAACTGAGCGAGCCACGCGCCGCCGAGTTGCTGCGCCGCTACCGGGACCGGCAGCTGGCCAGCGACGGCTGAGCCAGTGCCGGTCCAGACCAGCAGCAGGACGTCGATGACCGGCTCAGCCGGCGGTGCGCTCCCAGTCGATGGTGGGCAGGCCGGCGTCGGCCAGTGCCTTGTTGGCGGCGCTGAACGGGCGACTGCCGAGGAAGCCACGCGGGTTCATCGGGCTGGGGTGACCCGCCTCCAGTACCACGTGCTGCGAATTGGTGACCAGCGCGGCCTTCTTACGGGCGTAGCCACCCCAGAGCAGGAAGACCACCCGGTCCGGTGCCGCGTCCAGTGCGCGGATGGTGGCATCGGTGAACTCTTCCCAGCCTGCGTTGGCGTGCGAGCCCGGGGTGGCCTGACGGACGGTCAGCACCGCGTTGAGCAGCAGCACACCCTGGGCGGCCCAACCGTCGAGGTTGCCGCTGCGTGGCTTGGGGACGCCCACGTCCTCGCCCAACTCCTTGAAGACGTTGCGCAACGACGGGGGCACCGTCACACCGTCACGAACGCTGAAGCTCAGCCCGTGTGCCTGCCCGGCCCGGTGGTAGGGATCCTGCCCGAGGATGAGCACCCGGGTGCCCTGCGGCGGGCAGAGCCGGTATGCCGAGAACAGGTCCTCCAGCGGCGGGAAGACGGTCTGCGTCGCGTATTCCCGGGCGACGAACTCGCCCAGCGCGGCGGTGCGTGCCGGGTCGAGGTGCGGGGTGAGCACGGCACGCCACTGCTCCGGCAGGAGGGCCAGCAGATCCAGGGCGGGAGCGTCGTCGGGCATCGGAAACCTCTCACAGCGCGGGTCGGTCCCCCGCACTCTAGGCATCGGGTACGACAGCCGCCGACCTAGCCAAGGTCGGCGAGCCGCCGGGCCCAGTCGCCGCCGATCGGGTCCAGCTCGACGATGCGGGTGTCGTCGTCGCGGCGGTCGATGCGAACCCGCAGGTGCGCGTCCACCAACTGCTCGACCAGGCCCTCGCCCCACTCGACAACGGTCACCGAGTCGTCCACCGACGCGTCGAGGTCCAGGTCGTCGATCTCGGCACGCGGGTCGGTGGCGTCACCCAACCGGTACGCGTCGGCGTGCACCAGTGCCACCCGGCCGCCCCGGGCCGGGTCGGGGCGGTGCACCCGGGCGATCACGAAGGTCGGCGAGGTGATGTCCCCGAGGACGCCGAGCCCGGCGCCGATGCCCTGGGTGAGCGCGGTCTTGCCGGCGCCCAGCGGGCCGGTCAACAGCACCAGGTCGCCGGCGCGCAGCAGCCCGGCCAACCGACGGCCGAAGTCCCGAGTGTCCTCGACGGTAGGCAGCTTGACGACGTGACTCACCGATCCTCCACGCTCTGCAATGACTCCAGGAACCGCGCCAGCGCGGCGTTGACCTCGTCCGCGTGCTCCAACATGACCACATGGCCGCTGTCCTTGATCTTCACGAACTCGGCGTGCGGCAACCGGCGGACGATCTCCTCGGAGTGGGTCACCGGAGTGATCATGTCCTTGTCGCCGACCACCACCAGCACCGGAGTCGCCGCCAGCGCCGCCAGCGCCGGAAAGCGCGAGTGGGTGGCCAGGGTCCGCAGGTAGCGGGTCACCGTGTCGGCCGACGTCCGGGAGTTCATCGTCTCCACGTAGGACACCAGCGACGGGCTGGGCTTGCGGGTGCCGAAGCCGTACTTGCGGGTCAACAGCCAGGCCACGTTCGACGTCGACTTGCGGGCCTTGTCGATCACCGGCCCGCCGTACCGGGTGGCGTTGCTGACCATGTAGAGCACCGGGCCACCGACCCGTCCGAGCAGCGCGGGCGCGACCAGCTTGGTCTCCGCGATGAGCCCGCCCGACGTGGCCATCAGGACGGTGCCCACCACCCGGTCACCGAACAGCTCCGGGAACAGCTCGGCGAACGCCATGATGGTCATGCCGCCCATCGAGTGGCCGACCAGCACCAGCGGCCCGTCCGGGGCGGTGCGGTCGATCACCTGGCGCAGCGTCCGGCCGAGCACCGTGAGGTCGTACTCCCCGGTCTCCAGCCGGCCGGACCGGCCGTGACCGGGCTGGTCGTACGCCACGATGCGGTAGTCGCCGCGGGCGGCGAGCATCTGGCGCTGGAAGTGGAACGTCCCCATGTCCAGGCAGAAGCCGTGCACCAGCACCACCGTCGGGCGCCCCGGAACCGGTCTGGTCGGCTCGACCACCTCGACGTGGATGTCCGTGCCGTCCGGCAGTTCCAGGCGGAACGCCTCGTCGTACCGCTGCCGGTCGAACGTCTCGTGCGCGTAGCGGTCGGCCGGGTCGGCCTTGAGTCGGCGGACCAAGGTCCGCTCGGTCGCGACCCCGGCCGCCAGACCCGCTGCGGCCACCCCGACCGCCGCGCCGACGATGCCCGCGACGCGGCCCGCGGCCGTGCGTGGACGCGGAATGCGGTAACTCACGGCGCCACCTTGGTTCGCGACTGCGGGGCTCGCAACCCCGGCTCACTCCTCACGCTCACGGTTTCTCGCCGTCGTAGACCCGGGGCACCCGCGTGCCGCCGAACCGGGTGACGATCTCGTAGTTGATCGTGCCCACGGCCTCGGCCCAGTCGTCCGCGGTCGGCTCGCCATCGGCACCGCTACCGAACAGCGTCGCCACGTCGCCGTCGGCCACCGGGTCGTCGCCGCAGTCGAGCACGAACTGGTCCATGCAGACCCGCCCCGAGATCGTCCGGCGTACGCCGCCGAGCTGCACCGGCCCGGTATTGGACGCGTGCCGGGGAACCCCGTCGGCGTAGCCGAGCGGCACCACGGCCAGGTTCGCGTCGGCTTCCGTCGTGTAGGCGTGCCCGTAGGAGATGCCGGTGCCGGCGGGCACCCGCTTGGTGAGCATCACCCGGGCGCGGGCGGTCATCGCCGGCCGCAACCCGTACGTCTCGCCGGCCACCGGGGAGAGCCCGTAGATGGCCAGGCCCGGGCGGACAAGGTCGAAGTGGGTGTCCGGGCGGGTCAGGGTGGCGGCCGAGTTGGCGAGGTGCCGCCAGCGCGGTCGCAGCCCGGCCCGCTCGGCCATGGCCAGCCCCTCGTGGAAGACGGCCAGTTGACGGTCGGTGGTGGGGTGGCCGGGCGAGTCCGCGTACACGAAGTGGCTCCACACGCCGACCACCTCGATCAGGCCGTCGGCCTGGGCCTTCCCGGCGGCGTCCAGCAGCGCGGGCCAGTCGGCGACTGTCGCACCGCCCCGGGACAACCCCGTATCGATCTTGAGATGCAGGCGGGCGGGGCGCCCGGCGAGGCGACTCGCCTCGATCATCTCGTCGAGTTGCGCCAGACTGGCCGCGCCCAGGTCCACCCCGGCGCCGACCCCCTCGTGCAGCGGCAACCCGGGGGCGAGCAGCCAGGCCAGCACCGGCACGGTCACCCCGGCCCGGCGCAGCGTGAGCGCCTCGTCGAGGGTGCAGACGCCGAGCCAGTCCGCGCCGGCGTCGAGCGCCGCGCGGGCGGCCGGAAGCATGCCGTGGCCGTACCCGTCGGCCTTCACCACCGCCATCAGCTCGGCGGTGGTGCCGGAGCGGAGCCTGCTCACGTTCTCGCGGATGGCGTCAAGATCGACGCGTACCTCGGCCTGCCACATGCGCCCAGCCTACTTTCCGCCGTGATCACCGCGGGCGGCGACGCACGTCCCGACGCGGCGATCCGGCCACCGCACCCGGAACCGACCCGTTCAGCCCAGCCGGGCCAGCACGGGACGCAACGCGGTCGCCACGTCGGGCGCGGTCACCGGCCCGCCCCGGGCCGCCTCCCGCCCGGCGAGCCCATGCAGGTACGCGGCCGAGGCGGCGGCCCGATCGGCGGGTACCCCGGCCGCCAGCAGGGAGCCGAGCAGCCCGGCCAACACGTCGCCGGTGCCGCCGGTGGCCAGCGCCGGGGTGCCGGTCGGGTTGACGTACGCCCGACCGTCCGGCGTGCCGATCACCGTGCGGTCGCCCTTGAGCAGCACCACGGCGTTCATCCAGGCGGCCAGCCGCAGCGCGGCGCCGACCCGGTCGGCGCCCGGTTCCTCCCCGCAGAGACGGGTGAACTCCCGGTCGTGCGGGGTGACCACGATGGGCGCGTCCCGACCCCGCAGCCGATCGGCGAGCGAGCCGTCCACCAGCAGGGTCAGGGCGTCGGCGTCGAGGACCACAGGCACCGGGGCGGCGAGTACGGCACGCAGCTCGGCAGCCGCGTCGGCGCCGGTGCCCAACCCGGAGCCGCAGACCCAGGCCTGCACCCGGCCCGCGTCGGCGACCCGCCCACTGGCGATGACCGAGGGGTGCTGCTGCAGCACCTCGGCGCGGGCGCCGCCGGCGTAGCGGACCAGACCGGTCGGCCCGGCCAGGGCGCCGCCCACGGAGAGCACCGCCGCACCGGGGTAGGTCGCCGAGCCGGTCGCCACCCCCACCACGCCCCGGGTGTACTTCTCCGACGCCGGGCCCAGCTGGGGCCACCAGTCGACCAGGTCGGACCACTCGGTGACCCGCAACGCCGGGGTGCCGCGCAGCCACGGCCGCAGCCCGATGTCGACCAGCTCGACGTGCCCGGCCAGCGCGGCGGCCGGCCCGACCACCAGGGCGGGCTTCAGCGCGCCGAAGGCCACCGTCACGTCGGCGCGGACCGCGACGGGCCGACCGGACGCGGACAGCGGCACGTTACCGGTGTCGACCGCGACCCCGCTGGGCACGTCGACCGCCAGCACGGTGGCCCGCGCCCCGTCGCGTCCGCGCAGTTCGCCGAGGCGCTGGACCACCTCGTCGGCGTTCGCCCGCAGCCCGCCGGTGCCACCGATGCCGACGATGCCGTCGAGGACCAGGTCGACCGGGCCGGCCGGTGCGGGCACCAGCCGGCCGCCAGCGGCTCGCAGCGCGGCCAGGCCGGCGGCGTGCGCCCGCCCGGGGGTGAGCAGCAGGGCGGACACCTGGACGCCCCGGCGGGCCAACCGCTCCCCCGCGTACAGCGCGTCGCCGCCGTTGTCACCGGAACCGACCAGCAGCAGCACCCGGCCCCCGTAGACGCCGCCCCGCTCGGCGAGCAGGAGCGCGGCGCGGCGGGCCAGGCCGGCGGCGGCCCGCTGCATCAGCGTCCCGTCCGGCAGCGTGCCCATCAACCCCGCCTCGGCCGCCCGTACGTCGGCCACCCGCCACACCGTTCTCATGCCACCGTGTCCCATTCCGTTCGCGGGCGGACCTGATCGGCCCTCCCGGCCGACGTCATCGTTCCGCGACCACCATCGCCGACGCGATCCCGCCGTCGTGCGACAACGAGAGATGCCAGTGGTTGACCCCACGCACGTCGGCCACCGCCGCGACCGTGCCGGAGACGGCCAGCCAGGGGCGGCCATCCGGGTCGGGCACGATCTGGCAGTCGTGCCAGCGCAGCCCGGCCGGAGCGCCGAGCGCCTTGGCCACCGCCTCCTTGGCGGCGAACCGGGCGGCGAGCGACTCGGGCGAGCGCGGGCTGCCGGAACGGGTGTGCCGCTCGGCCTCCGTGAAGAGCCGGTCGGCGAGCAGCGGCGTCCGGGCCAGGGCCCGGGCGAACCGGTCGACCAGGACGACGTCGATGCCGACAGCGACGATCACCACACCACCCTACCGGCGGTCGAGGCCGCAGATTAGCCGTCGGGCCCGCGCTGGGCAACGCCTGTGGACACCCCGGGGTACGCCTCGACGTCGGCTGTCCACAGGGCACCGCGCCACCTCCGGTACGCGCCTAGCGTCAGCGCGTCGATGCCGATCGTCCACGGGGGTGTGGTCATGACCGACGAGCCGTTCGCCGTCCGACCGGAGGAGTTGCGGGCGGTCGCCGTCCTGCTCGACGACGAGGCGCGCCGGTTGGCGCTGGGCCTCGCGGGGTCGCCCGGGCTGGTGGTGGCGGCGCCCGAGTGGCGAGCGGGCGCGGCCCTGGCCGGGTTGGAGGCGGCCGGGCACGCCTGGTTCTGCCGGCTGGGCGCCCGGGTCGCGGCGACCTCCGGCGGGGTCCGGGCGGCGACCGAGGCGTACGAGACGGTGGACGACCGGGCCGCCGACCGGTTCGCCGCCCTGCCCCGGTGAGCAGCGTCGGCTACCGGCAGCTGTGGGCTGTCGATCCGGACGGGTGGCGGGCCGCCGGGGCGGCGTGGGCGGGGTTGACCGGGCCACTCGACCGGCGGGTCGGCGGGCTGCGCGCGGCCGGCGGGCGGTTGCGGGGCGGTTGGTCGGGCACGGCAGCCACGGCGGCGGACACTCGACTCGCCGGTCTCCGTGACGAGCTGGCCTCGGTCGCACCCGCGCTGATCGAGGTCGACCAGGTGCTGGCCGAGTTGGCCGGCCGGCTGACGGTGGCGAAGGCACGGCTCGCTGAGGCGGTCGCCCAGGCCGATGCGGCCGGCCTGCTGGTGGACCGCTCGGGCGGGGTGCGGGTGGATCCCGCCCGGGTTCGGCCCACCGACCTGGCCAGCCTCTCAGCGGCAGGGGTGGCCGCGGCCCTGCGGGCCGCGCTCGACGGGGCAGCGGCGGCGGACCGGGTCGCCGCCGACCGGTTGGATGACCTGGCGAGGGCCGCCGGCACCGGCTGGGCGTCCCCGCCCCCGCCGGGCCGACCGGCCCCCGGTGCCGCGCCCGCGCTGGTCAGCGCCTGGTGGTCCGGGTTGACCCCGGCGCAGCGACGGTGGCTGGTCGGGCGCGAGCCGGCCCTGGTCGGCCGGTTGGACGGGGTGCCGGTGGCCGCCCGCGACCAGGCCAACCGGTTACGGCTCGACGTCTGGCGTGCGGAGTTGCTGGCCGAGCGGCGACGGCTGCTGTCCCGGGTGCCGCCGGGGCCGCTCACGTCGATCCGGTTACGCGGGGTGGCCGGGCGGTTGGCCGGCCTGGACGCGCTGATCGGGCGGCTGACGACCGGCGGGGCGCCCCGGGCGTACCTGCTCGGGTTGGATCCGGCCGGTGAGGGCCGGGCGGTGGTGGCGCTCGGCGACCCGGACCACGCCGACCGGGTGCTGACCTACGTGCCGGGGATGACCGCCGGCCTGGACGACGCCACCGGCGAGTTGGGCCGAGCGGCCCGGGTGCTGGACCGGTGCGCCGCGCTCGCCCCGGGTGAGCGCAGCGCGGCGGTGCTCTGGTTGGACTACGACGCGCCGGATTTCCTGACCGAGGCCGCCTCGGCGAGCCAGGCCCGGGACGCCGGCCCGGCGTTGCACCGCTTCCAGGAGGGGCTGCGCGCCAGCCACGAGGGGCCACCGGCGCGGCACACCGTGCTCGGGCACAGCTACGGGTCGCTGGTGGTGGGGGTGGCCGCCCGGGAGCACGGCCTGGCCGCCGACGCGCTGGTCTTCGTCGGCTCCCCCGGTGTCGGCGCGTCGCACGCCGCCGAGCTGGGCGTGCCGCCCGGGGAGGTCTGGGCGAGCAGCGCCCCCGACGACGTGATCCGGGCCGCCCAGCCAGCGGACGAGCTGGGCCGACGGGCCCTGCTGCGGACGGCTCCGCTGGCCGCCGTGCTGGGCTGGCCGGGCCAGACCGGGCACGAGCTGTGGTTCGGGCACGACCCGTCGGACCCCGGGTTCGGCGGTCGGGTCTTCGGCAGTGGGCGAGGCGGGCACACCGGTTACTGGGACCCGGGCAATCCCGCGCTGGACGGGATGGCCCGGGTCGTACTGGGCCGCTGAGGCTTACTCGACGGTCACCGACTTGGCCAGGTTGCGGGGCTGGTCCACGTCGTGCCCCCGGGCGGCGGCGATCTCGGCGGCGAGCACCTGCAACGGCACCGTGGTGACGAGCGGGGCCAGCAGGGTGGGCGTACGCGGCACGTAGATCAGGTGATCGGCGTACCGGACGACGGCCTCGTCACCCTCCTCCGCGATGACGATGGTCCGCGCGCCACGAGCCCGGACCTCCTGGATGTTGGAGACGACCTTGTCGTGCAGCATGCCCCGGCCCACCGGCGAGGGCACCACGCAGATGACCGGGGTGCCCTTGTCGATCAGGGCGATCGGGCCGTGCTTCAGCTCACCGGCGGCGAAGCCCTCGGCGTGCATGTACGCCAGCTCCTTGAGTTTCAGCGCGCCCTCCAGGGCCACCGGGTAGCCGACGTGCCGGCCGATGAACAGCACCGTCGGCTCGGACTTCAGCTCCCGGGCCAGCTCGCGGACGGGCTCGATCCGGTCGAGCAGCTCACGCAGCTTGCCCGGAATCTCCTGCAACTGCGCGACCACCGCGCCCACCTCGTCGGCGAACTTGATCCCGCGCACCTGGGCCAGGTGCAGGCCGATCAGGTAGCAGGCGACGACCTGGGTGAGGAACGCCTTGGTGGAGGCGACGGCGATCTCCGGCCCACCGTGGGTGTAGAGCACGGCGTCGGACTCGCGGGGGATGGTCGAGCCGTTGGTGTTGCAGATCGCCAGCACCCGGGCCTTCTGCTCCTTGGCGTGGCGCAACGCCATCAGCGTGTCCATCGTCTCGCCGGACTGCGAGATCACCACGATCAGCGTGGACCGGTCGAGCACCGGGTCGCGGTAGCGGAACTCGCTGGCCAGCTCCACCTCGCACGGGATCCGGGTCCAGTGCTCGATGGCGTACTTGGCGACCATGCCGGCGTGGTACGCCGTGCCGCAGGCAACGATGAAGATCTTGTCGACGTCGCGCAGATCCTGGTCGCTCAGGCGGACCTCGTCGAGGGCGATCTCACCGCTCTCGGTGAGCCGGCCCAGCAGCGTGTCGGCGATGGCCTGCGGCTGCTCCTCGATCTCCTTGAGCATGAACCAGTCGTAGCCGCCCTTCTCCGCGGCCGAGGAGTCCCAGTCGATGTGGAAGTCCTTGCCGGCGGCGGGCTGGCCCTCGAAGTCGGTGATCTCGATGCTGTCAGCGGTGATCAGCACGATCTGGTCCTGGCCCAGCTCGACCGCTTCCCGGGTGTGCTCGATGAACGCGGCCACGTCGCTGGCCAGGTAGTTTTCCCCGTCGCCGCGGCCGACCACCAGCGGCGAGTTGCGCCGGGCGCCGACGACCGCACCGGGCACGGCGGCGTCCACCGCGAGCAGGGTGAACGCGCCCTCCAGTCGCTGGCAGACCACGCGCATGCCGGCGGCGAGCAGGTGCGGGCTGTCCGGTTGGCCGGCGGCGCGCAGGTCGGCCAGCGCGGCGGCGAGCAGGTGCGCGGCGCACTCGGTGTCGGTGTCGCTGGTGAACTGGACGCCGTCGGCCTCCAGCTCGGCGCGGAGCTTGGCGAAGTTCTCGATGATGCCGTTGTGGATCACCGCGACCCGCCCGTCGGGGGCGACGTGCGGGTGGGCGTTGCGGTCGGTGGGGCCGCCGTGGGTGGCCCACCGGGTGTGCCCGATGCCGGTGGTGCCGTCACCGATGCCGATCGGGCTGGCCGCGCACGAGGTCGGGTCGTCGGCGGCCCGCTCGGACAACACCTTCTCAAGGTTGGCCAGCTTGCCGGCCTTCTTCTCGGTCAGCAGCTGGTCGTCGCAGACGATCGCGACGCCTGCCGAGTCGTAGCCGCGGTATTCCAGCCGCCGCAGCCCGTCGAGGACGATGCCGAGTGCGGGGCGCGCGCCCGCGTATCCCACGATTCCACACATGGCCCGCAGCCTAACCCAGTTTCACTCATGATGGGTGCTCGAAAGTCGGGTTATCAATCACGGAATCTGAGCGATCGGTGGTTGGGAGGCCGCAACCGGGACGAGCTTCGCGGCCCACTCCTGGTCCGCCCCGGACGACGGGGTTGCGGCACGCCTTCGGGTACGACAGTCTCTCGGCGGGTTCGGCGCTCCCGTCCACGGCCCGTTCGTCCCATACCCACTCCCGCCCGGAGCAGCCATGTCCGACGCCCCGTCGCCCGACCCATCTCCCTCGTCCGCTCCGGACCCGGCCTCCTCCGCCTCCCCACCGGATCCGACGGCGCCACCGTCCACGGCTCCGTTTCCACCCCCCGACCCGCTGGCCCCGGGCCAGCCGTGGGCGCCGCCGACCCCATGGACACCGTCGCCGTGGCCGCCACCTCCTCCGGCCGCGCCCTGGCAGCCGGCCCCGCCCGCCACCCAGTGGACGCCCCAGCCGCCCGCGGCGCCGTGGACGCCCGACCAGCAGACGCCCCCGTGGTCGCCCGACGCCTCCGGTCCGCCGTCGGTCGGATCGCCACCGCCAGCGGGGTGGCCCACGCCCGACGGGCAGCCACCGGCCGCTGGCTGGCCGCCGCCCGGCACCGGATGGCCGCCGCCCGGCTATCCGCCGCCGTACGCCTACCCCGGGTATCCGCAGGTTCCCGGCAAGCCGGCCACGAGCAGCGGGCGGGTCGTCGGGATCGTCGTCGCGGTCGTCGTGGCACTCGTCCTACTCGTGTGTGGCTGCCTCTGTGTGGGTGGCCTGTTGCTCGACCGGACCAACCCGGACTCGGTCGGCGAGGAACCGTGGGGCTATTCCGACGACGACGGCTGGACCGCACCGAGTGACGGGCCGCTCATCCCGGAGCGGCCCAGCACCGAACGGCCCAGCGTGGCACCCACCCCCAGCAAGCAGCCGATCATGCGACCGACCTCAGGGCCGGCCCCGGTGACGGTGGTCTACGAGGTCACCGGAACAGGCGCGGTCGACCTCGCGTACTTCGACGCCGAGAGCGACCTCATCCACGTCGACGGCCAGAAGCTGCCTTGGCGCACCACCATCCGCACCAACGGCAAGAGCCGGGTCATGGTGGAGGCCAGGTGGGTCGACGATGAGGGTGAGAAACCGCTCGACTGCACCGTCACGGTCACCGGCGCCGGCAAGCCGGTCGTCAACAAGACTCGGGGATACTGGGCGACCAGTTGCGCGCAGGAGTGAGGCTGGGGTTCTGGCGGCAGGTGGCCGTAGGCTGGCGCAGGTGACGACGAGCACCGATGTCGACCCGCTGGTGGCCCGGATGCGGCCGTTCGGCACGACGATCTTCGCCGAGATGTCCGCCCTCGCCGTACGCACCGGCGCGGTCAACCTCGGCCAGGGCTTCCCCGACACCGACGGCCCGCCGGAGATGCTGGCCGCCGCCGCCGAGGCGCTGCGCGGCGGGCAGAACCAGTACCCGCCCGGCCCGGGGATCCCCGCCCTGCGCGCGGCCGTCGCGGCGCATCAGCGGCGGTTCCACGACCTGGCGTACGACCCGGACGGCGAGATCGTGATCACGGCGGGCGCGACCGAGGCGGTCGCGGCGAGCATCCTCGCTCTCTGCGAACCGGGTGACGAGGTGGTCTGCTTCGAGCCGTACTACGACTCGTACGCCGCCTCGATCGCGCTGGCCGGCGCGGTCCGCCGGCCGGTGACGTTGCGTCCCACGGCCGACGGCCGGTACGCCTTCGACCCGGCGGCGCTGCGCGCGGCGTTCGGCCCGCGCACCCGGCTGGTGCTGCTGAACTCACCGCACAACCCGACCGGCAAGGTCTTCACCCCGGCCGAGTTGGCGCAGGTCGCCGAGTTGTGCCAGGAGTTCGGCGCGTACGCGGTCACCGACGAGGTGTACGAGCACCTGGTCTTCACGGACGCGGCGAGCCGGCACGTTCCGCTGGCCGCCCTACCGGGGATGCGTGAGCGGACGCTGCGCATCTCGTCGGCCGGCAAGACGTTCTCCTGCACGGGGTGGAAGGTCGGTTGGGCGAGCGGCCCGGCGGCCCTGGTCTCGGCGGTGCTCCGGGTGAAGCAGTTCCTCACCTTCGTCAACGCCGCGCCGTTGCAACCGGCGGTGGCCGTGGCGCTGGCTCTGCCGGACGACTACTACACAGGCTTCCGGGACAGTCTCCAGCGGCGGCGTGACCAGCTCGTCGGTGGCCTCACCGACGCCGGGTTCGAGGTGCTCAACTCGGAGGGGACGTACTTCGTCACCGCCGACATCACCGCCCTCGGCGGCCGCGACGGGGTGGAGTTCTGCCGCTCGTTGCCGGAGCGCTGCGGTGTGGTGGCGGTGCCCACCCAGGTTTTCTACGACGACATCGACGCGGGCCGGCGGCTGGTCCGGTTCGCCTTCTGCAAGCGCCCCGAGGTGCTGACCGAGGCGGTCACCCGGCTACGCGCGCTGAGCCCGAGCGGCTGACGCTGAGCCCCAGCCGCTGAGCCCCTTTCCGCTGGCGTCGAACTGTGGAGCTGATGCCGTAAACGGTTCAGCTCCACAGCCTCGAACTGTCCTATCCGACGGGGCTCGCGGTGCGGACCAGCTCGGCGATCCGCTCGGCGACCTCACGGGCGGTCGCCTCGGTGGCCGCCTCGACCATGACCCGGACCAGCGGCTCGGTGCCCGACGGGCGCAGCAGCACCCGGCCGGTCTCCCCCAGCTCCGCCTCGGCCCGCTCGACCTCGGCGCGTACGGCGGGCGCGGCGGCGCCGACGGTCCGGTCGCCGACCGGCACGTTGATCAGCACCTGGGGCAGCTTGGTGACCACCGAGGCCAGCTCGGCGAGGGACTGACCGGTGGCCGCCATCCGAGCCATCAGGTGCAGGCCGGTGAGCACCCCGTCGCCGGTGGTGGCGTGCGCGGGCATGACGATGTGGCCGCTCTGCTCCCCGCCGAGCGCCAGCCCGGAGGCGCGCAACTCCTCCAGCACATACCGGTCGCCGACCTTGGTCTCGATCAGGCGGATGCCCTGCGCGGACATCGCGAGCCGCAGCCCGAGGTTGCTCATCACGGTGGCCACCAGGGTGTCCTGGGTGAGCGTGCCGGCGTCCCGCATGGCCAGCGCGAGGATCGCCATGACCTGGTCGCCGTCCACCTCGTCGCCGTCGGCGGTGACCGCCAGGCAGCGGTCGGCGTCGCCGTCGTGGGCGATGCCCAGGTGGGCGCCGTGCTCGACCACGGCGGCGCGCAGCGCCTCGATGTGGTTGGAGCCACAGTCGTCGTTGATGTTCAGCCCGTCGGGCTCCGCGTGGATGGCGATGACCTCCGCGCCGGCCTCCCGGTAGGCGACGGGGGCGACCTCGGCGGCGGCGCCGTTGGCGCAGTCGACCACGACCTTGATCCCGTCGAGCCGGTGCGGAACGGTGCCCACCAGGTGCTGGACGTAGTGGTCGGCGCCGTCGAGCAGGTCGTGCACCCGGCCGACACCGGCGCCGGTCGGCCGGTCCCAGGCGGTGGTGGCGTTCGTCTCGACGGCCGCCTCGATCTGCATCTCGATCTCGTCGGGCAGCTTGTGCCCACCGGCGGCGAAGAGCTTGATGCCGTTGTCCGGCATCGGGTTGTGTGACGCGGAGAGCATCACACCCAGGTCGGCCTTGGCCTCGGCGGTGAGGAACGCCACCGCGGGGGTGGGCAGCACCCCGACCCGCACCACGTTGGCGCCGGCGCTGGTCAGCCCGGCGACCACGGCGGCCTCCAGCATCTCGCCGCTGGCGCGGGTGTCCCGGCCGACGACGGCGAGCGGCGGATGGCTGCGGTCCGTCTCGGCCAGTGTGTGCGCCGCGGCCACCGCGAGCGCCAGCGCCAACTCCGGGGTGAGATCCGCGTTTGCCCGCCCGCGTACGCCGTCCGTGCCGAACAACCGACCCATACCCGCCAACCTCCGAATGAGCACTGCCTGTGAGGAGAAAGCGGAACGGCCGACCCACCTCCCCCCGACGAGGGGGAGGCGGACCGGCCGTCCGTCAGAAGTACAACGCGCTGGGAAAGATCAGCGCTTCGAGTACTGGGGAGCCTTACGGGCCTTCTTGAGGCCGTACTTCTTGCTCTCCTTGACCCGGGCGTCACGGGTGAGGAAGCCGGCCTTCTTCAGAGCCGGGCGGTCGTCCGGCTCGTTGATGATCAGCGCGCGGGCGATGCCCAGCCGGAGCGCACCGGCCTGGCCGGTGGTGCCGCCGCCACGCAGGTTGGCGATCACGTCGAACTGCTCGAGCTTCTCGGCGGTGACCAGCGGGTCCTTGATGAGCTGCTGGTGCACCTTGCTCGGGAAGTACGCCTCGAGGTCCTGGCCGTTGCAGGTGATCTTGCCGGTGCCCGGGACGATGCGGACCCGGACGATGGCCTCCTTGCGGCGGCCCACGGTCTGGATCGGCCGGTCACCACGAGGCGCGCGGGCGACGGGCGCCGGCGCCTCGGTGGCCTCAGGGGCTTCCGGGGCGACCTCGGTCTCGATGATGTCGGTCATGCTGCTTCCTTCGCCCGCGCTCACTGCGCGATCTGCTTGATCTCGAACGGCACCGGCTGCTGCGCGAGGTGCGGGTGCTCGGCACCGGCGTAGACCTTCAGCTTCTTGATCAGCTGACGGCCGAGCTTGTTGTGCGGGAGCATCCCCTTCACAGCCAGCTCGATGGCTCGCTCGGGACGCTTGGTCAGCAGCTCGTCGTAGCCGATCTGCTTCAGACCACCCGGGTAACCGGAGTGGCGGTAAGCGACCTTGGTCTGGCGCTTGTTGCCGGTCAGCGCAACCTTGCCCGCGTTCACGATGACGACAAAGTCGCCCGTGTCGACGTGCGGCGCGAAAGTCGGCTTGTGCTTACCACGCAGCAACGTGGCGGCGTGGGTGGCCAGGCGGCCCAGCACGACATCAGAGGCGTCGATGACGTGCCACTGACGCTCGATCTCACCCGGCTTCGGGCTGTACGTACGCACAGGTCTACCTTGTCTCGTCGTCGGTCTGGGGTCGCGCGCCGAGGTGACCAGATCTAGCAGGCCGGACCAGCGCGCACGAACGACCAAGCGTACCTGAAAGGGCACGCCTCTGGATGTCGTACAACAGCAGGCAACGATACCCGGCGCCCCGTCCGCAGGTCAAAACGGGGGTGCGGTGCCGCGCGGCGACGCGCCGAGGGTGGCTCAGCTCACACGTTGGCGAGTCGACCGGGTCGCGGACGACGATAAACCACCCAGGTGATCGCGAAACACAACGCGTACCAGCCGATGAAGGCCAGGTAGGCGGCGTCGGCGTTGCCCGAGCTGAGGAACGACTGGCGGAACGCGATGTTGACCAGCACCCCACCGGAGGCGCCGATCGCGCCCGCGATGCCGATCAACGCGCCGGTCATCCGCCGGGCCCACCGCGCGGCGGCCTCCGGGTCGAGGCGTCCCGCGTCCACCGCGTCCGCCGCCCGGGCCCGGAAGATCGCCGGGATCATCTTGTACGTGGAGCCGTTGCCGACGCCGGAGAAGACGAAGAGGGCGAGGAACCCGGTCAGGTAGAGCCCGAACGATCGCTCCCGGGCCGCGTACAGCACGGTGCTCGCGCCGGCCGCCATCGCCACGAAGTTCCAGAAGGTGACCCGGGCCCCGCCCAACCGGTCGGCGAGATGCCCACCCAGCGGCCGGATCAGCGAGCCGACCAACGGGCCCAGGAAGGTCAGCCAGGCGGCGTCGACCGGGGTGGGGAACCGCTCGGCGAACTGGAGCTGGAGCACCTGACCGAAGGCGAAGCCGAAGCCGATGAACGAGCCGAAGGTGCCGATGTACAGCAGCGACATGACCCAGGTGTGCGGGTCGCGGGCCGCCTCGCGCAACGCGCCCGGCTCGTTGCGCGCCCCGGGCACGGTGTCCAGCCAGCGGGCCGCCGCCAGCGCGGCCAGCACGATCAGCGGCAGGTAGACCGCCGGCACCAACCGGGGGTACGCGGCACCCGCAGTGGCGAGGACCGCCAGGCCGACCAACTGCACGGCGGGTACGCCCAGGTTGCCGCCACCGGCGTTGAGCCCGAGCGCCCGTCCCTTGAGCCGCTGCGGGTAGAACAGGTTGATGTTCGCCATCGAGGAGGCGAAGTTGCCGCCACCGACACCGGTGAGGCAGGCGAGCACCATCAGGGTGGTGTAGGAGACCCCGGGTTCCAGTAGCACCGTCATCGGAACCGCGGGCACCAGCAACAGCAGTGCGCTGATCATCGTCCAGCGTCGTCCGCCGAAGCGGGCCACCGCCAGCGTGTACGGCAGCCGCAGCACCGCGCCCAGTGCGGCCGGCACGGCGGTGAGCAGGAACTTCCCGGCCGGGTCGATGCCGTACGCGGGGCCGAGGAAGAGCACGGTGACCGACCAGAGACTCCACACCGAGAAGCCGACGTGCTCCGCGAAGATCGAGACCCAGAGGTTGCGCCGGGCGATCGGCGCGCCGGTGGTCTGCCAGAAGTCCGGGTCCTCGGGGCGCCAGTCGTGCAGCGGTTGCCGGCGACCGGTGACGGCAGGCGGCTCGGCGGTGACTACGGTGCTGGTGAGCGTGCTCACGGCGGCTCCTCCTCGTCGGTGTGACGAGGGGAAACGCTAGGAACGCCCGGTTACCTGGCAGTGCCCGTCGCGGGTCGGGCCGGAAACGGGGATCGCACCACCGGTCGGCGGCGATGGTGAGCACGCCACCCGGGGGCGGTCAGACCTGCTGGAGGATGCGCAGCGCGCGGCCGACCCGGAGCATGGTGTCGGTGTCGGCGACGTCCACGCACTCGGTGAACCACTTCTTCATGGGCGAGGAGATCCGGTCGGGCATCACCACGTACCGGCCCATCGACACGGCGAGCGGGGAGTCCCGCAGGAGCGACTCCTCGACCACCTCGACCACGATCACGATGGGCACGTCGGTGGAGTTGTAGACGTCCGAGCTGATCACGAGGCCGAGGCGTTCCCGGGCGCCCTCGATGCGCCAGATCTCACCCCTACGCAGCACGCGGCCGTCCGCCGGAGAACAGGTCGTTGACCATGCCCACCTCGCGGGCGTCGGCGAGGGCGGCGGACTCCAGGTCAAGGCCGGCGCGGCCCACGGCGGCGGCGTGCGCGGTGAAGACCTCGCGCAGCGCCTTCTCCCGGGCGGCCTGGTCCATCCACGCGGAGAGCGACAGGCCTTCACGCTTGGCGAACCGCCGCGCCTCCTCGATCGTCTCGTCCGTGAACGAGAGAGTCACCTTGGCAGTCATGCCGAGCAGATTACCCAACGGTGTGACCATCAGTCATCCCCGCGTTCACCGGCTCGCCCTCGGGCGGCGAAACGTACATTCCGCCGGGGCTTACCCGGCCCGACCACCGAACACCGCGAAGCGCCACTCCTTGAAGTAGCAGTCGACGTCGACCAGGCCCGCCTCGGCGAGCCACCGGCACTGGTCCGCCACGGTCGCCGGCCGGTCATGTCGCATCCGCCCTCGGGAACCGGCGATCTCCTCGGGGGACGCGCCCAACTCGGTGATCCGCTGCATCCACACCTCGTCGTAGCGCCGGTCCAGCTCCGGGGTCGGCCCGGCGACCTGCTCGGCATTGACGAACACCCCGCCCGGCGCCAGCGCGGCGGCCGCACGCCGGTAGAGCGCCCGCTTGCCGGCGTCGTCCAGGTGGTGGATCGCCAGGGCGCTGACCACCGCGTCGTACCGGCCGGGCGGCAGCTCGTCGGCCAGGTCGGCCCGGACCGTGCGGTGTGGCACGGACCGCGCGTCCAACTGGTCTGTGGCACGGGCGAGCATCGCCGGGGCTCCGTCCACCAGGGTCAGCCGGACTCCGGGCACCGCGGCGGAGAGCAGCAGCGAGAGCAGGCCGGTGCCCGCGCCCAGATCCAACACCTCCGGGGTACGCCCGGCGGCGAGCGCGGCGCGCAACGGCGGCGCGGCCACCTGGACGGCCGTGCCGTAAAAGGCGTCGAAGCAGGGAATCAGTCGCCGGCGCGCCTCGTCGTAGGTGCCGGCCACCGCGTCGAAAACGTCCGTCACGCTCATCGTCGTCTCCCATATTTTGAGACAGTTTTCCCACATTATAAGCGGCGACCGACGCTGATGTCGTCAGCGATTCAGCTCCAAAGCGTCCGGCTCGTACCTCTCAGCCCGAGCGAAGTCACCGCGGCTCCGCCGCGGTGGAGCCGGGGACCGTCGAGAACGGTCGGCGTGGTCCATCTGGCCGCGCTTGCGCTGCCTGGCGGCGTGCTTGACCCCGGACACGCGAAAGGCCCCCGGCGCTCTCCTAGGGCTTAGGAGCCGAGGGCCTTTGCATCAATGCTGGTCAGGCCGGGCCGTGTGCCTTCGCCATACTGACGAACGCCCGCCAAGCCGTGGGCCCGAAGACCAACGCCGGCCCTGCCGGGTCCTTCGAGTCCCGCACACCAACGATGCCAGGCAGGTTGTCCGCAACCTCGACGCAGTCGCCGCCGTTGCCGCTGCTGCGGGTGCTCTTACGCCACCGCGCGCCGGTCAGTTCCATGTCTTCGCCATCTCCGTGAGTAGGTCGACGGATTGCCAGTGGGACAACGCCTCGCCGCGTACGTTCTCCCACGCGGCCAGCATCGCCGCTATGTCCTCGGCACCGGTAACGACTTGTCCCTGAAGCTGATTGTCGAGGTAGCCGGCAACCCGATGCTCGGGCCCCACTGCGATCACGAAGGGACCGTTCAGGCCAGCGTACGCACCGACGGTCGAGGGGACGATGTGCACGCGGACGTGCGGAGCCACGCACGCGGTGATGAGGGCCTGCACCTGCTCGCGCATGGTGGTTCGTCCGCCGACTGGCCGCCGCAGCACGGCTTCGTCAACAACGGCGGTGAAGTGTGGCGGGTCCTCACGGGTCAGGATGCTCTGCCGAGCGAGTCGTGAGGCTAGGTGCCGCTCGACGTCACTGCGGGCGATGACGTCGGCTCCGGCGAGCACGGCGCGAGCGTATGCCTCGGTCTGGAGCAGGCCGGGGAGGACTGTCGACTGAAACGACCGCAGCGAGATCGCCTCGCGCTCGATCTCTTGCCATGGTCGGAACCAAATTGGCTCGCGGCGTCTTGAAGTGTCCGGCCAGATGTCCCCTATGGGCCGTCGGAGCGCACTCGCCGCCGCCTCGCGGTGCCGAGGGTGGGGAATGTGGTCGTGGTTCAGCCAGCGCGCGACCGTCTTCCGATCGACCCCGACCAACCCTGCCAGGGACTCAATCGAGTGCCCCGTCTCGGCCAGCGCGGCGCGTAACGCATCGTTCACGACTTCCCCCCATCGGATGCGCGGAATGTCTCGCGACCATATCGCTACGGGCTGTTCTTGTCCCGTCACTGGCCGCAAGGTGGGATCAGACGGCGCGGCCGGTAGGGATCACGGAACCCGGCGGACGCGTTCGTATCGGGGCCGCCCCTGACCTGCCGAGATCTTGGACAGTTTCCGTTCTCGCGTAACGGAAACTGTCCAAGATCTCCGCGGGCGAGCACGCACGGGGCGGCCCCCTTCCACAGTGACGACGAGGGGAGAGCGCCGTGCCGGATGAGCCGCCCGATCGGAAATCCAAGCCGAGGCCAGAACCGCGGAAGCCGCACACGGCTGACGTCCTGCACCTGACCCACGCCGCGAGTGTGCAGTTCCTGCACCCGATCTTCGTTCGGGTAGTTCGCGTTCTCGACTGGCCGACGTACGACGGGTGGCTGTGGATCGACGGTTACGAGCTGGCCGCTAATGGTGATGCGGTCGCGCGCCGGTCCCTGTTCGTGATGCCCGCAGGCCTGATCTGGCTGGAAACGCCCGCCCCGGCGGCCCGTCGCCCAACCACCCGCGCGCCCGTCATGCGCAGTCGGGTGAGGATCGGATGACCCGCCGCCCTCGTCCGCACCACCCGATGCGTCCAGCGTGGCTCTGCCGTAACTGCGCCGCTCCCTGGCCGTGCGCGCCGGCTCAGCTTCACCTCGCGACCGAGTTCTACGGCCATTCGATCGCCCTGGCGTTCTATCTGGCAGCGCAAATGCAAGACGCGGTCGACGACCTGTACTCCCTCGGCGTTCGTCCTGACCCGCGAGCGCTTCACGCCCGGTTCCTGGGCTGGCTGTCCCTGAGCCGCGGACCGCGCCGCGTCGACTTGCGCTGACCGCTCCCAACGGGATGAGGTCCGCTACCGCCGAACTGGTCGAGCATCCGTCCGAGGCGGCCGCCGTCACCCACCCGTCACACCCGCTGCTCCTGTGCGGTGTGAGCCCCACTTGACAGGACCGAAACAGAAGGGACCCGGACCGGAAACCGCCCGGCGGCACGCTTTCCCGACATGACAGACGGTGCGCGGTCGGCAACTCCACCGGGGCTCTTGCCCGGGGAGGTGGCGACGCACTGCCCCTACTGCGCCCTGCAGTGCGGGATGACACTACGTGCGGACGACGCCGGGGTGACGGTCCACCCGCGGCAGTTCCCCACCAACCGGGGCGGGCTCTGCCAGAAGGGTTGGACCGCCGCCGAACTGCTCGACCACCCGGAGCGGCTGACCACCCCGCTGGTGCGCGACCCGGCCACCGGCGAACTGCAGCCGGCGAGCTGGGACACCGCGCTCGACCGGGTGGTCGCGGGCATCCGCGCCGTCCAGCACGACGCCGGCCGGGACGCGGTCGCCGTCTTCGGCGGTGGTGGTCTGACCAACGAGAAGGCGTACGCGTTGGGGAAGTTCGCCCGGATCGGGCTGCGCACCCGGCACATCGACTACAACGGTCGGTTCTGCATGTCCTCGGCGGCGGCCGCCGGGATGCGCGCCTTCGGCATCGACCGAGGGCTGCCGTTCCCCCTCGCCGACCTGGGCCGGGCCGACACCCTGCTGCTGGTCGGGGCGAACCCGGCGGAGACCATGCCGCCGCTGGTGCGTTGGCTCACCGAGCAGCGCCGCAACGGCGGAAAACTGATCGTCATCGACCCCCGGGTCACCGCCACCGCCCGCCAGGCCGACCTGCACCTGCAACCGCTGCCCGGCACCGACCTCGCGGTGGCCAACGCGCTGCTGCACATCGCCCTCACCGAGGGGTGGGTCGACCGGGCCTACGTGGCCGACCGCACCAGCGGCTTCGACGCGGTCCGCCGGAGCGTCGCCGCCTGGTGGCCGGCCCGCGCGGAACAGCTCTCCGGGGTGCCGGTGGCCGACCTGGAGGAGACCGCCCGCGCGTTGGGCACCGGCGGTCGCGTGATCATCCTGACCGCGCGCGGTGCCGAGCAGCACGCCAAGGGGGTGGACACCGTCACCGCGTACGTCAATCTCGCTCTCGCCCTCGGTCTGCCCGGCCGCGACGGTTCGGGGTACGGCTGCCTCACCGGCCAGGGCAACGGCCAGGGCGGGCGGGAGCACGGGCAGAAGGCCGACCAGCTCCCCGGCTACCGGCGGATCGACGACCCGGCGGCCCGGGAGCACGTGGCCGGGGTCTGGGGCGTGCCGGCCGACGAACTGCCCGGCCCGGGAGTGCCCGCCTACCAACTGCTCGACTCGCTCGGCACTCCGGGTGGCCCACGCGCGTTGCTGGTGTTCGGCTCGAACCCGGTGGTCTCGGCACCCCGGGCGGCCCGGATCGAGGGCCGGCTGCGCGACCTGGACCTGCTGGTCGTCGCGGACCTCCTGCTCTCCGAGACGGCCGCGCTGGCGGACGTGGTGCTCCCCACCGCGCAGTGGGCCGAGGAGGACGGCACCATGACCAACCTGGAGGGTCGGGTGCTGCGCCGACGCGCGCTACGCCCGCCCCCGCCGGGCGTCCGGACCGACCTGGCCATCATCTCCGCGCTCGCGGCCCGGCTCGCCGAGACCGAGGCGGCGGCCGTCGACCCGGTCGGCGCCAACCCAGCCCAGGCCGAAGCGGCGGCCGTCGACCCGACCGACGCCAACCCGGCCAGTGTGCGAGCGGCGGCCCGGTTCCCGGCCGACCCGGCGGCGGTCTTCGCCGAGTTGCGCCGCGCCTCGGCCGGTGGGGCCGCCGACTACGCAGGCATCAGCTGGGACCGGATCGACGCCGACGACGGGGTGTACTGGCCCTGCCCCACCGAGGACGGTCCGGACACGCCACGACTCTTCGCCGACCGGTTCGCCACCCCGGACGGCCGGGCCCGCTTCCACGTCGTCGACCACCGGCCGGCCGCCGAGGAGGTCTGCGCCACCTACCCACTGCACTTCACCACCGGCCGCGTGCTCGCGCAGTACCAGTCGGGCACTCAGACCCGACGGGTGCCCGCGCTGCGGCGTGCCGCCCCGGAGGCGTTCGTCGAGCTGCACCCCGACCTGGCAGCCCGGCTGGGCATCGACGACGGCGACCCGGTGCGGGTCACCTCGCGCCGAGGAGAGTTCCGCGCTCCGGCCCGGCTCAGCGCCGGGATCCGACCGGACACCGTGTTCGCCCCGTTCCACTACGCGGGGGCGGGACGCGCCAACTCGGTGACCAACGACGCGGTGGACCCGATCTCCGGGATGCCCGAGTTCAAGATCTGCGCGGTCCGGGTGGAGAAGGCATGACCGCCCGGGTGGTCATCGTCGGCAACGGGATGGCGGGGGCGCGCCTCGCCGGTGAGTTGCACGCCCGGGCGGGAGACCGGAAGGTCACCGTACTCGGGGCCGAGCCGCACCGCGCGTACAACCGGATCCTCCTCTCCACCCTGTTGGCCGGCCGGATCGACGAGCCGGACGTGGAGTTGACCGAAGCCGCCGGGCACGGCGTCGACCTGCGCAGCGGCGTACCGGTGACCGCCGTCGACCGGTCCGCCCGCGAGGTCCGCACCGACGACGGCGAACGAATCGGATACGACCATTTGGTGCTGGCCACCGGCGCCCGTGCGGTGGTGCCGCCGCTGCCCGGCCTCGACCCCGCGAACCTGCCGGAGCGGGTGGTCCCCTTCCGGACCCTGGACGACTGCCGGCGGATCCTCGCCGCCGCCGAGGGCGCCCGCAGCGCGCTGGTGCTCGGCGGCGGGTTGCTCGGTCTGGAAGCCGCCCGAGGGTTGGCCACCCGGGGGCTGGCCACCACCGTGGTGCACCCGCGAGAGCACCTGATGGAACGGCAACTGGACCCGGTGGCCGGTGCGGTGCTCGCGGGCACGCTCGCCGGCTTCGGCGTCACCGTCCAACTGGGGGTGTCGGCGACCGGCGTGGCCGCGGACGCCAACGGTGTCCGCCTCGACCTGGCCGACGGCCGATCGCTGCACGCGGATCTGCTGGTGCTCTCCTGCGGTGTACGCCCGGACACCGCCCTCGCGCAGGCCGCCGGCCTGACGGTGCGGCGCGGTGTGGTGGTGGACGACCGGCTGCGCACCAGCGACCGGTCCATCTCGGCGATCGGCGACTGCGCCGAGCACGACGGCGTGCTCACCGGGCTGGTCGCGCCCGCCTGGGCCCAGGCCCAGGTGCTCGCGGACGTGCTGACCGGCACGGACCCACTGGCCCGGTACCGGCCCCGGCCGGCGGTGACCCGGCTGAAGGCCGCCGGGATCGACCTCGCGTCGATGGGTGACGCGGCCAGTGGCGGGCCGGGCGAGGAGCTGACCTTCGCCGACCCGACCCGGGGCACGTACGCCCGGTTGCGGATCCGGGACGAGCGGCTGATCGGCGCGATCCTGCTCGGCGACAACCCGGCGGTCGGCACGGTGATCCAACTCTTCGACCGTGGTCAGCCGGTGCCGAGTGACCGGCGGGCGTTGCTGCTCGGCCGGGCGCTCGGCGCGGTCGACGCGACCCCGGCCGCCTCACCGGCGCTGATGCCGGACGCGGCCACGGTCTGCCAGTGCAACACGGTGAGCAAGGGCGCACTCGTCAGAAGCTGGCGCTCCGGCGCCCGGACGGTCGATGCGGTGGTGGCCGCGACCCGGGCCGGCACCGGATGCGGCGGATGCCGGGACGCGGTGAGCGGCATCGTCGACTGGCTGAGCCAGGCGGAATCGGTGGAGGTGACGCGATGAGCGGCGGCGAACTGGTCGTCATCGGCAACGGCATGGTCGGGCAGCGGTTCGTGGACGCGCTGCGTGCCCGTGACCCGGAGGGCCGCTGGCGGGTGACAGTGCTGGCCGAGGAGGGGCGCCCGGCGTACGACCGGGTGCGGCTCTCGGCGTACTTCGACGGGGTGAGTGAGAGCGAACTCAACCTGCACACCCCGTACGAGGGGGTGCGGTTGCGACTCGGCGAACCGGCCACCGCCGTCGACCGGGACCGGCAGGTGGTGACCACCGCTGTCGGCGAGTACCGCTACGACGCGCTGGTGCTGGCCACCGGGTCGTACGCGTTCGTGCCGCCGGTGGCCGGCACGGAGCTGCCCGGGGTCTTCGTCTACCGGACCCTGGACGACCTGGCGGCGATCCGGGCGTACGCGCAGGGCCGGCGGACCGGCGCGGTGATCGGTGGTGGTCTGCTCGGCCTGGAGGCCGCGAACGCCCTGCGGCTGCTCGGCCTGAGCACCGACGTGGTCGAGTTCGCGCCCCGGTTGATGCCGGTGCAGGTGGACCAGGCCGGCGGCGCGATGCTCCGCCGCTACGTCGACGATTTGGGCGTACGGACCCATCTCGGGGTGGCGACCACCGCGATCCGTCCGGGCCCGGACGGCGGCGTCGCGGCCCTGGAACTCTCCGACGGCACCGCCCTCGACGCCGACCTGGTGGTGGTGGCCGCCGGCATCCGACCCCGGGACCAGTTGGCCCGGGACGCCGGTCTGCCGCTGGGCCCGCGCGGCGGGGTGCTTGTCGACGCGACCTGTCGTACCGCCGACGAACGGATCTGGGCCGTCGGGGAGTGCGCGGCGGTCGACGGCACCTGCCACGGTCTGGTCGCGCCGGGGTACGCGACGGCCGAGGTGGTGGCCGACCGGCTGGTCGGCGGCGCGGCGACCTTCCCGGGCGCGGACACCGCCACCAAACTCAAGCTGCTCGGCGTCGACGTGGCCTCGTTCGGCGACGCCCACGGTGCGACCGAGGGCTGCCTGGACGTCACGTTCACCGACCCGGCCACCCGGGTCTACGCGAAGCTGGTCCTCTCCGACGACGCGCACACCCTGCTCGGCGGGGTGCTGGTCGGTGACGCCAGCGCGTACCCGACGCTGCGCGCCAGTGTGGGCGGCCCGCTGCCGGCCGCGCCGCTGGCGCTGCTCGCGCCCGACGGCGGCGGCGCGGACGCCGGGGCGCTGCCGGCCACCGCGCAGGTCTGCTCCTGCAACGCGGTAACCCGGGGTGACGTGGACGCCGCCATCGCCGACGGTTGCGCGGACGTGCCGGCGTTGAAGGCGTGCACCCGGGCCGGCACCAGCTGTGGTTCCTGTGTCCCGATGCTGAAGCAGCTCCTGGACGCGGCCGGGGTGGCGCAGTCCAGCGCGCTCTGCGAGCACTTCGACGTCAGCCGGCGGGAGCTGTTCGAGATCGTCCGGGTCCGTGGCATCCGCACCTTCTCCCGGCTGGTCGCCGAGCACGGTCGGGGCCGCGGCTGCGACATCTGCAAGCCGGTGGTGGCGTCGATCCTCGCCTCGCTGGGCAGCGGGCACGTGCTCGACGGCGAGCAGGCGTCGTTGCAGGACACCAACGACCACTTCCTGGCCAACCTGCAACGCGACGGCAGCTACTCGGTGGTGCCCCGGATCCCGGGCGGCGAGATCACCCCGGAGAAGCTGATCGTGATCGGCGAGGTCGCCCGGGACTTCCAGCTCTACACGAAGATCACCGGTGGGCAGCGGATCGACCTGTTCGGGGCGCGGGTGGAGCAGCTGCCGCAGATCTGGCGGCGGCTGGTGGACGCCGGCTTCGAGTCCGGGCACGCGTACGGCAAGGCGCTGCGCACGGTGAAGTCGTGCGTGGGCGAGACCTGGTGCCGGTACGGCGTACAGGACTCGGTGGGGCTGGCCGTCGCCCTGGAGCTGCGCTATCGCGGGCTGCGTGCGCCACACAAGCTGAAGTCGGCGGTCTCCGGTTGCGCCCGGGAGTGCGCGGAGGCGCGCAGCAAGGACTTCGGCATCATCGCCACCGAGACCGGCTGGAACCTCTACGTCGGCGGCAACGGCGGTTTCCGGCCCCGGCACGCCGACCTGTTCGCCACCGATCTGTCGACAGAAACGCTGATCAGGCTGATCGACAGATTCCTGATCTACTACATCCGCACCGCCGACCGGCTGCAACGCACCGCCGGCTGGATCGAGGCCATGGACGGCGGCCTTGACCACCTGCGCTCGGTGATCGTGGACGACTCGCTCGGGCTCTGCGAGGACCTCGACGCGGCGATGGCCCGGCACGTGTCGTCGTACTCCGACGAGTGGCGCGACGTCCTGGACGACCCGGAACGGCTGCGCCGCTACACCTCCTTCGTCAACGCCCCCGACGTACCCGACCCGTCGATCACCTTCACCCGGGAACGCGGCCAGCCAGTGCCCGTACGCGACCATTCCCCGACCGGATCCGAGCCGACCAACGGTCACCGTCGGCAACCGGTCACCCTCGGCCTACCGGAGGTACGGCGATGACCCAGACCCTCACCCTGACCTGGACCACCGTCTGCCTCCTCGACCGGTTGGAACCGGACCGGGGCGTCGCCGCCCTGGTCGACGGGGTGCAGATCGCCCTCTTCCGAACCGCCGACGGGCTGTTCGCGATCGACAACCGCGACCCGGTCTCCGGGGCGTACGTGCTGTCCCGGGGCATCGTCGGCAGCCGTGGCGGCGTGCCGACGGTCGCCTCACCGCTGCACAAGCAGGTGTACGACCTGCGCAGCGGGCACTGCCTCGACCTGCCCGGGGTGGCCGTGGCCCGACACGACGCGCGTTGCCGCAACGGGCTGGTCGAGGTGCGGCTGCGACAGGAGGGTTGATGCGGGAAGAACTGGCGGGCTTCACCATCGGGGTGACCGCCGACCGGCGGCGCGACGAGTTGGCCGCGCTGCTCGAACGACGGGGTGCCCGGGTGGTGCTCGCCCCGGCGCTGCGGATCGTGCCGCTGTCCGACGACACCGAACTGCGCGAGGCGACCCGCGCCTGCCTCGACCAGCCGCCGGACATCCTGATGGCCAACACCGGCATCGGCATGCGCGGTTGGCTGGAGGCGGCCGAGGGCTGGGGGCTGGCCGAGCCGCTGCGCTCCGTGCTGGCCAGCTCGTACGTGGTGGCGCGCGGCCCGAAGGCACGCGGCGCGATCCGGGCTGCCGGGCTGCACGACCAGTGGTCGCCCGCCTCGGAGAGCTGCGACGAGGTGGTCGACCACCTGCGCCGGCGGGGCGTGGCCGGGCAGGTGATCGCCATGCAGCTGCACGGCGAGCGGCAGCCCGAGTGCACGCTCGCGCTGGAGGCGGCCGGCGCCACGGTCATCGAGGTGCCGGTCTACCGCTGGGCGCCGCCCACCGACCCGGCGCCGCTGCACCGGTTGATCGACCTGATCGCCGGCCGGCTGGTGGACGCGGTGACGTTCACCTCGGCGCCGGCGGCCGAGGCGTTGCTGCGGGCCGCCGGTGACCGCACCGACGCGGTGCTGTCCGCGTTGCGCAGCGACGTGTTGGCCAGTTGCGTCGGCGCGGTGACCGCCGAGCCGCTGCTGCGGCGCGGGGTGCCGGTGAGCGCGCCCGGCCGGGCCCGGTTGGGCGCGCTGGTGCGGACCATCGTCGACGAGTTGCCGCGCCGGACCGTGACGTTCAAGGCCGCCGGGCACCTGCTCACGTTGCGCGGGCACGCCGCGGTGATCGACGGCGAGCTGCGGCCACTCGCGCCCGCGCCGATGGCGGTGCTGCGGGCGCTGGCCCAGTCCCCGGGCCGGGTGCTGTCCCGCACGGCGTTGCTGCGGACACTGCCCCGGGGCGCGGACGAGCACGCCGTGGAGATGGCCGTGGCCCGCCTACGGGCCGGCTTGCGCGCGCCCCGCGTGGTGCAGACCGTGGTGAAGCGCGGCTACCGGCTCCGGGTCGACTGAAGGCGTCACGGCCGGCCGTCGCGAGCCGGCCGTGACGCGACGGTTCAGCCGACCGGCGTCGGGAAGCCCCGCCCGTGCTCGGACTGAAGCCGGAGCATGGCGTGCTCGACCACAGTCACCAGCACCTGCTTGACCGAGTCCCGCTGCCGGGCGTCGGTCATCACCAGCGGCACCTGCGGCGAGATGGCCAGCGCTTCGCGGACCTCCTCGGCCTCGTACTGCGGCGCGCCGTCGAACTTGTTCAGCGCCACCACGTACGGCAGGTTGCGGTTCTCGAAGTAGTCCAGCGGGGCGAACGCGTCGGTGATCCGGCGGGTGTCCACCAGCACGGCGGCACCCACCGCCCCCCGGATGATCTCGTCCCACATGAACCAGAACCGGGTCTGACCCGGCGTACCGAAGAGGTACAGGATCAGGTCCTGGGCCATGGTGATCCGGCCGAAGTCCATGGCGACCGTGGTGGTCTCCTTGCCCGGCACCTTGGACGGATCGTCGATGCCGACACCCGCCGCGGTCATCAACGCCTCGGTGGTCAGCGGTGTGATCTCGGAGATCGCCCCGACCAGTGTCGTCTTACCGACGCCGAAGCCGCCCGCGACGACGATCTTCGCGGAGACGATTCCCCGGCCCGGCCGCCCCCCTGCGGGGTCATAGCCTGCGAAGTCCACTTAGCACCCTTCCAAGCAGTTCCATCCGCTCCTCGAACCCCTCGGCGGGAGCAGCAGTGTGTAACGTCAGCAGGCTCTCGGCCACCATGTCGGCGACCAACACCCGGGCGACGCCCAGCGGCATCCGGGTATACGCGGCGATCTCCGCCAGCGATTGCGCTCGGCCCTCGCAGACCGTGGCGATGCGGTGTTTGTCATGCCCGGCGAAGCGGGACTCGGCGACCTGGGTGAGAGAGGCGGTGAGGACGGCCTCAAGGGCGATGTCCTGCCGGGGCTCGGTACGACCACGGGTGACCGCGTACGGACGCACCAGCGCGCCACGCGGGTCAGCGCGTCGTTGGTCCATCCCCGATCACCTCCTCGTCCCCTGCGGAGCCGGACTGTGCCGCCTCTCGTCCCTGGTCCGGCGCCCGGAACGGGCGCCGCCTTCCGGTGCTAAGAACGCACCGCGTCGCGCGGCAGCGGCACCAGCGCGGCACCCACCCGCTCGACCAGCAGCGCCATCTCGTAGCCCACCTGGCCCACGTCGCAGCTGCGCGCGGCCAGCACGGCCATCGAAGAACCGTCGCTGATCGACATCAGGAAGAGGTACCCGCTGTCCATCTCAATGACTGTCTGCAACACCCCGCCCGCGCTGAACATCCGGGCCGCGCCCTCGGTCAGGCTCACCACCCCGGAGGTGATCGCGGCGAGCTGGTCCGCCCGGTCCCCCGGCAGATCCCGGGAGGACGCGAGCAGCAGCCCGTCGGCGGACACCGCCACCACGTGGGCGATGCCCGCCACGCTGTCGGCGAAGTTGGTGAGCAGCCAACCCATGTCCTGCATGGCAGCTGGCCTGTTCATCGGCTCTCCTTGGTCGAGGTGCTGTTCAGGTCCGTTCCGGCCGTCCGACCGCGCTGCACACCACGGTGGTAGGCGGACAGCAGACCACGTACTTCATCCGGGGTCCGCCGGCTGCGGTCCCGGCCGCTCTTCGGTTCGATGCCACCCGGCACGAGCTGTGCCTGCGGCACCCGCTTGGGCAACCCGGAGCGGGTGGTTCCCGCGGGAGCCGGCTCGGCGGCCCGGCTGGCCCGGGACCAGCCCTCGTCCGCCGCCGTACGCCAGGCCTCCGGGTCGGGGGCGGGGGCGGGGGCGGGGGCGGGGGCGGGGGCGGGCGCGGCCGGAGCCGTCCGGCTGGCCGGGGGCGGGTTGTACGACGGTGGCGCCGACGGCCGTGCTGCGAACCCGTCCATGGTGGTGCCGGGGCCCCCGGCGCCCGGCGTGGCCGTGCCGTCGGAGTTGCCCGGGGTACGGGTCGGCAGCTTCGGTCGGGCCGGCGGCGCGGCCGGCACGGGCGCGGCGCTCGGCTGGCCCCCGTTGCCGGTACGCAGACCGGCGTCGGCCGCCTTGGTGGCGGGCGCGGGCGGCTCGTCGAAGTTGGGCCGGGTGAAGATCGCGGTGGCGTCGTCGCCGTGCGACCGGAACCAGACCGCCTCCATCTCCCGGAAGATCGGAGCCTCGGCGGGGAAGTCGGGCCGGGTGCTGACCGGTGCGGCCGGCACCGACGGCGGGGCCGGCGGTGCCACCGCGCCCGGCCCGGCGACCGGCCCGACCGGAAGGCCCTGAACACCGCGCCCGTCGGCGGCGTCCGCGGCATCCGCGGTGGAGCCGCGCCGAGGCAGCGGGTCGACGGTCGGGTAGGCCACGGTCGGGCTGCCCAGCGAGGCGCCCGCACCGCTGCTGTAGGCCGGCCGTGCCGGCGGAAGCGGGGCGGCGGGTGCCGGAGCGGCCGGCGCGGGGGCGGCGGGTGCCGGCGGCATGGTCGAGCGCGGACCGGTGTAGCCACCCGCCTGCACGGCCGGGGTGGTGTCCCGCGAGTCCAGCGGCGACTGCCACTGGGCGGGCGCCGGCGTGCTGGTCCGCCACTGGTCGGGCAGCGTCGCCGCCGTCGTGGCGGCACCGGCGAACTGCTCGGCGTGACCGACCGGGGTGAGCGGCGTCTGCTCCACGGCCATCGGCTGACGCGGCCGGGTGAGCACCTGCTCGCGGCCCCGGTTGCTGGGCAGCACGACGGTGGCGGCGGGCAACGTCACCTGGGCGACGGTGCCGCCCTCGACGTTGCGGCGCAGCTCCACGCGGATGCCGTAGCGGGAGGCGAGCCGACTCACCACGGCCAGACCCATCAGCCGGAACGCGGCGACGTCGACGCTCGGCGGGGCGGCCAACCGCCGGTTGAGCGAGTCGAGCTGCTCGTCGGTGAGGCCGAGCCCGCGGTCCTCGATCTGGATCAGGACGTAGTCGCGGATCCGCCGACCGTCGGCGACCACCGTGGTGTTCGGCGGCGAGAACCGGGTGGCGTTGTCGAGAAGTTCGGCGACGAGACGTACGACGTCGTTGACCGCGTGCGCGGCCACCGAGATGTCGGTGTCCACCGTCCCGAACTCGATGCGGTTGTACAGCTCCACCTCGGACTGGGCGGCACGCAGGACATCCACCACCAACGCGTCGTCACGACGCGGTACGGCGGAGTCGGCGCCGGCCAGGACCAGCAGGTTCTCGTCGTTGCGGCGCATCCGGGTGGCCAGGTGGTCCAGTTCGAAGAGCTGCGCGAGCCGCTTCGGGTCCTCCTCGCCGCGCTCGATCGCGTCCAGCTCGCCGATCATCCGGTCGACCAGGGTCTGACTGCGGCGGGCCAGGTTGAGGAACATCGCCGAGACGCTGGTACGCAGTGCCGCCTGCTCGGCGGCGACCCGCACCGCCTCCCGGTGTACGACGTTGAAGGCCAGTGCCACCTGACCGACCTCGTCGCGGGTGTTGAGCTGGATGGGGTCCCGGACCTGTCGGACGGTCTCGTCCACTCCGCCGTCACCCACGCTGCCCATGTTCTGCAGCCGCTGCACCGCGTCGGGCAGGTCGTGGTTGGCCACCGAGAGGGCGCCCTCCCGCAGCCGGCGCAGCGAGTGGTTGAGCGAGCGGGCCAGCACCACGGCCAGCGACACGGCGATGATCAGGGTCAGCAGCACCAGGACCGACTCGACCACGGCCTGCCGGATGACGTCCGAGCGCGCCTGGTCGGCCTGCTGGAGCAGTCGGTCCTGCAGTTGGATCTCGGCCCAGCGCATCAGGTCGTTGACGGCGCCGATGGCCGCGGTGGCGTCCTGCGCGGTGACCAGCGGGCGCTGCCCGACCGAGCGGGTGATGTCGGTGGCCACCCGGTCGGCCAGGCCGACCGCGTCGCCGGAGACGGTGCTGTCGACCAGGGCGCGCTGCACCGGGTCGGCGGCCAGCGAGAACGCGACCAGCGCCTCCTGCTGACTGGTCAACGTTGCCACGAACGAGGAGAACTGCTCCGAGTCGAGCTGGCCGGCCGTCAGCGCGGTGAAGGCGACGGCCTCTTCCTCGGCGACGGAAGCCTTGGCGCGGGCGAAGGCGGAGACCGCACGGCGGCTGTCCGCCAGGCTCTCGTCGCCGGGCAACTGGGCGAGGCCGTCACCGTACGAGACCAGGTCGGTGAGGATGACCCCGTAGCGGAGCACCGCCTCGGCGACCGCCATCTGCCGGCGGTCCAGCACCTCCTGACGGGTGCCGTCCAGGGTGGCCAGGTGGTCGTCGATGGCGGCCAGCCGGTCCCGCAGGGCGGCCGGCACCTCGCCGACCCGGCCCCGCTCGGCCCGGTACTCGTCCACCTGCTGCTGCGTCTGGCGGACCCGCAGGTTGTACGCGTCGGCCGGCTGCTGCGGGCTGGCCAGGTAGGCGGCCGCGGCCATCCGTTCAGCCTGGAGGTCCTGGGTGAGGGCGCTGACGTCGACGGAGAGGGCCGTCAGTGACCGGGCCTGGGTGGCGTCGAAGGCACCCTCACCGACCGAGATCAGGCGGACCGTGGCCAGCGCGATCACCGCTGCCACCGGAACGACCAGAATCAGTGCCAACTTGGACCGGATCCGGGCGTCACGCAGTCTCGGCATCCGTCGGCGCGTACGCCGACCGCTGTCGCCGAGCGCGGGCAGGGTCGTCGGTCCGGTGCTCACGACATCGCCTCCGTCGTTTCTTCCCCGCCTGAGCCGCCGAGCCATGCCGTAAGCGGAGGGGACCACGCGCGGCACGGCCGCGATTTCATCAGAGATGATCCTGTTTGGGAAGCCGCAGTGAGGTAGGAAACGGTCGGACGGAGCGCATCCCGTGATCCGGGCAACTGATACCTTCATTTCCGCAAGCCCCTGAACAGGGCATGTAACTCCAGAGTGGTCACGCGTGTATGCAAAGTGAGCTTTTGCAAACATTGCGTTACCCCAGCATGTGGGATGGCCGTCCCGAAAATGCTGCCGGGGTCCGCGCTTGACCACAGCGCCGGCCATTGGCAAGGTTTTGCAGGCTTCGCGCACACCGTACGGCAGAGGAGATCCCGTCCTCCACTGAGGACGGATTAGCGGCGGTGACCGGGCAGCGCCCGCGCCCGCACCTGGAGGACTGAGTTGAGCCCCATCCGCTCCGCGACCATCGCGGCGCTCGCATCGGCCGTAGTGGCCACCACGCTCACCGGCTGCCAGTTTGGCGGAGCGGAGCAGGACACGAGTCCGATCGTGATCGCTGCCGACCTCGAACTCTCCGGCGCCGCCGCCACGGTTGGCCGGACATACCAGCGCGCCCTCGAACTCAAGGTCGAGCAGTTGAACTCCTCCGGCGCGTTGAACGGCCGGAAGATCGATCTCAAGGTGAAGGACAACCGTTCCGACTCGGCCGAGTCACTTCGCAACATCGTCGACTTCAGCAGCGATTCTCGGGTCAGCGCCATCATCATGGGTGGCTGCAACGAATGCGCGGTCGGTGCGGTCGGGACCATCAACGAGAAGCGGATTCCCACCATTGCGCTAGCCGCTTCCGGCGCGATCGCCGCGCCGGCCGCCGAACGGCGCTACGTGTTCAAGCTGGGCCCTAACGCCCCGGACAGCGCCGCCGCGCTGACCACCGAACTGCGCCGCAACAACATCCGCAAGGTGGGGATGTTGGTCAGCGACGACGACTACGGCCAGGAGGGCGCGACCGCGCTCAAGAACGAACTGGACAAGGTCAACATCTCGCTCCGCCAGCAGCGGATCAAGACCACCGACACCGACGTCAGCCAGCAGGTCCAGCAGCTCGCCTCGGGCAAGCCCGACGCGATGGTCTTCTGGACCCCGCCGGAGCAGGCGACACTGGCCGCCACCACCGCCCAGCAGACCACCTTCCGGGGGTCGATCTACTTCGACGCGGGTGCGGCCGGGGACCTCTTCCTCGGCTCCGCGGCCAAGGCGACCGAGAAGGCCACGCTGATCTTCACGCAGACCATGGTGATCGACGACGTGATCGCGACCACGCCGGCAAAGGCGGCGCGGCGGCAGTGGTTCCAGGACTACACGGCACGCTTCGGTGGCTACAACGGGTCCTCGTCGTTCGCCGCGGACGCCGTTCAGCTGATCGCCGACGCCGAACTGCGCGCCGGTGGTGAGATCGGGAAGGTGGACCGCAACGGCATCCGGGACGTGCTGGAGACGTCCCAGATGGACGGCCTGTCCGGCCCGATCCGCATGACGCCGGACAACCACAGCGGCCTGATGCCGCAGGCGCTCACCACGCTGGTCGCCCGCAACGGCCGCTGGAGGTTGGCGGGGTAGACGCTTGACGGAACGGGCCGGCCTCCAGGTGGGGGCCGGCCCTTTGCGTTGTGATTGGTCTCTTCTGTTGGGTTACCGGCTGCTGGTGGTTTCTCGTACCCAGGGGAGGGCGAACCGCTCGATCAGCAGGAGCGCCGAGTAGAGCAGGATGCTCACCAGCGCCACCAGCATGATCGCCGCCCAGGCGGTGGCGGCGTCGCCGATGCCGGCGTACTGCGTGATGACGTAGCCGAGGCCGCTCTCGCCGGCCTGGAACTCACCGATCACCGCGCCGATCGCGGCCAGTGGCATGGCCACCTTGAGCCCGACGAAGATCTGCGGAAGCGCGGCCGGGAAGCGCACCTTGCGGAACGCCTGCCAGCGGGAGGCGTTCCAGGACCGCACCAACTCGGCCAGGTCGGCCGGCGTGGTGGTCAGCCCGGTCGCGGTGGAGAGCACGATCGGGAAGAAGCAGAGCAGGAACACCATGGTCAGGATCGGCTTCTGACCCCAGCCGAGCGCCACCACCAGCAGCGGGCCCAGCGTGATCTTCGGCACCGCGTTCACCGCGACCAGCAGCGGCGTGAACATCCGCTCCACAGTGCGGGAGCTGGCCAGCGAGAGCCCGATCAGCACACCGGCGGCCACCGACAGGGCGAACCCGGTCAGGATCTCCAGCGTCGTGTCCCAGGTGTGCTCCAGCATCTGGGCGGGCTTCTCGACGAACGCGCTGAACACGTCGCCGGGCGGCGGCAGGGCGACAGGGTGGACCAGTTCCAGTCGGGCGATCAGCCACCACGCCGCCAACGCGACCAGGATGCCGACCGCGGGTAGCGCCACCTCGGCCCCGGCCCGAAGACCCGCACCTCGGCCCGCGCGCCCCGCCTCGGGGCCGGCGCTCGGGGGTGGGGGTTCCGTCACCGCCGGGTCCGCTGACCGGACGTCGGTCATTCCTGTCCTCCTCGAAATCTCACGGCCCGCCGGGGGCCGACGAGCGACGGGGGTACGCCCCACCGGGATCGGCGGGACGTACCCCCTGATGACGACCGGACGATCAGGCCTTCGGCGCGAGGCTGAAGTCGATGATCTGCTCGGGGGTGATGTTCTGCTTCAGCGCGCCGGCGCCCTGCAGGATGGCGATGCTCTTGGCCACCCGACCGCTGTCCAGGGTGCCGATCGCGGTGCCGGTGTTGCCGGAACGGACGTACGCGGCCATCAGCTCCAGCTCGGCGGCGGCGGAGACCGGGTTGGTGGCGTCGACGTTCTTCTTCAGGATGTCGGCGGCCTCCTTGGAGTTCGCCAGGCTGTACTCCAGGCCCTTGAGCAGCGCCGCGGTGAACCGCTTCACCATCTCGGGCTTCTCCTTGGCGATCTTCGAGGAGGTGATCAGCACGTTGCCGTAGAGGTCCTGCATCACGTTGCTGTACGGCAGCATGACGGCCTTCTTCTTGGCCACCGCCTCGATCGTCGGCTGACCGACGACGAACTGACCGATGCCGTCCACCGACCCGTTGGCCAGCGTGCCGATCAGGTTCTGCGCCTCACCGTTGACCCAGGTCACCTTGGTCGCGTCCACGCCGGCGAGCCGGGCGTACGTCGGGAAGAGGTTGCGGACCACGGACCCGGGGGTGTCGGCGAGCTTCTTGCCTTCCAGGTCCTTCGGGGAGCTGATGTTCTTGCCCTCGACGGTGGCGATGCCCGCCATGGTGCGCTGCTGGATCGCGGCCACGGCGGTGAAGTCCTTCGCCTGGCCGTTACCGAGCTGGAGCAGGCCGCCGGTGAGGTCGATCGGGCCGAAGTCGGCCTGGCCGCCGACGACGGTCTGGATCACGCCACCGGTGCCCTGGCCGGCCTTGATCTCGACGTCGAAGCCGGCTTCCTTGAAGAAGCCCTTGTCCTTCGCCACCCAGGCGTAGGAGTCACGGCCGAAGTTACCGAACGAGGTGAGGTAGGTCACCTTCTCCAGCTTGCCGTCGCCGCCCTTTGCATCGTCGGCCGAATCCGACCCGCTGCTGCAGGCGGAGACAAGGGCGAGGGCGGTGGCCAGCGCGGCCGTAGCGACCGTACGGGTCAGCCTTCTCATCAGTGCACCATGTCCTTTCCGACCGGGGCCGGCAGGCCACCGGAGGGGGTTGTCGTGACGGGCCGGCGGGAGGGGTGGAAGCCGGGCGCCGCCGTCGTGAGGGGACTCTTCGCGGGCACAGCGTACGAGAAACCCACAGTTGCGACGCCAGGCGTATCGGGTTGCGGAACGGATACAACCTGACGACCACCCCAGCCGGTGTCATACCTCGACAGGGCGGTTAGCCTTTGGCGGATCCTGACCGTCCACTCAGCGGAGGTGCGCCGGAGATGATCCGACTGTCCGGGGTGTCCCGTACCTTCGAGGGCCGATCCGGCCGGGTGGAGGCGCTGCGCGGCATCGACCTCGACGTCGCCGAGGGCGAGTTCGTGGCCGTGCTCGGCCGCTCCGGCTGCGGCAAGTCCACCCTGCTGCGGCTGATCGCCGGGCTGCTCCCGCTGAGCGCCGGTGAGATCACCGTCGCCGGTACGCCGATCACCCGCCCCCGCCAGGACATCGCCATGCTGTTCCAGAAGCCGGCGCTGCTGCCCTGGCGCACCGTCCTGGACAACGTCCTGCTGCCCGTGGAGATCTTCGGCTGGAGCCGCGCCAAGCATCGGGAGCGGGCCCGGCAACTACTCGACGTGGCCGGGTTGGCCGGCTTCGAGAAGCGGCTGCCGCACGAGCTCTCCGGCGGCATGCAGCAGCGGGTGTCACTGTGCCGGTCGTTGATCGGTGAGCCCCGGGTGATGCTGATGGACGAGCCGTTCTCCGCGCTGGACGCGCTCACCCGCGAGGAACTCTCCGGCGAACTCCAGCGGGTGCACATGGAAAACAAGCCGACGATCGTCTTCGTCACCCACTCGATCGACGAGGCGGTGCTGCTCGCCGACCGGGTGGTCGTGCTGAGCCCCCGCCCCGGCCGGATCCGCAAGGTCGTCGACGTGACCATCCCGCGGCCCCGCACCCTGGGCCGCAACGCCCACCTCGCCGACGTCGCCCAGGTCAGTGCCGACCTGCACGAACTGTTGATGGAACGCGAGCAGCCGGCCACCGCCGGCGCGGAAGGACACTGACCATGCGGGTGTCGGTCTTCACCGAGCCGAACCGTGGCGCCAGCTACGACACCCAGCTCCGGTTCGCCCGGCTGGTCGAGGCCTGCGGCTACGAGGGCTTCCTCCGCGCCGACCACTACCAGTCGATGGGCGCCGACCCGGGCCTGCCCGGCCCGACGGACGCCTGGCTGACCCTCGCCGCGCTGGCCCGGGAAACCGAGCGGATCCGGCTCGGCACCCTGGTGACGTCGGCCACGTTCCGCCTGCCCGGTCCCCTCGCGGTGATGGTCGCGCAGGTCGACCAGATGAGCGGCGGCCGGGTCGACCTGGGCATCGGCGCCGGCTGGTACGAGCGCGAGCACACCTCGTACGGCATCCCGTTCCCGCCGGTCGGCGAGCGCTTCGACCGACTGGCCGAGCAGCTTGAGGTGATCACCGGGTTGTGGGGAACCCCGCTCGGCGAGACCTACAGCTTCACCGGCGACCACTACCGGCTGCTGGACGCTCCCGCCCTGCCCAAGCCGGTACAGGTGCCCGGCCCGCCGATCATCGTGGGCGGGCGCGGCCCCAAGCGCACACCCGAACTGGCCGCCCGGTACGCCGACGAGTTCAACATGCCGTTCAAATCCGTGGCGGCCACCGCCGAGGCGTACGACCGGGTGCGCGAGGCGTGTGAGCGCACCGGACGGACGGAGTCCGGGCGCGACCCGCTGGTGCTCTCCGCCGGGATCGTCGTCGCCATCGGCCGGACCGACGCGGAGGCCCAGCGTCGGGCCGCGCCCCTGCACGAGAAGAGCGCGCTGCCACCGGAGGACCCGGTGGTCGGCTCCCCCGCGCAGCTCGCGCAGCGGATCGGTGAGTTCGCCGCGATCGGCGCCACGCGGGTCCACCTACGCCTGATCGACTTCGATGATCTCGACCACCTTGAGCTGATCGCCGCCGAGGTGCTGCCCCAACTGGACGGAGCACGATGACCGACGTGATCGACGGAACCGAACTCGGACCGGTGGGTCAGGAGATCGTGTACGAGAACGACCGGGTCCGGGTCTGGCACATCCGCCTCGAGCCGGGCGAGCGGCAACCGCTGCACCGGCACGACCACCCCTATCTGGTGGTGGCGATCGAGGGCGCCAAGAACGTCGTACAGACCGTCGACGGCACCCGGATCGACGCCGACGAGCCCACCGGCGGAGTGGTCTACCGGGACCCGGGCGCGGTGCACATGCTGACCAATGTCGGGGATACGACTTACCTGGCTCGGCTGGTCGAACTCAAGTAGACCCGCCGATGGCCACCGGCGTGCCGCGCGGCGCGCCGGTGGCGATCGGGTGTACCGGGTGCGTAACGTGCCGGACATGGCCTTTCGGACCTGGGGCAGACTGCTGCTCACGGCGCTCGGGGTGAGCGTGCTGGCCGGAGCCGGCCAGCTCGGCGTCGCGTACGGTTTCGGCATCGTCCGCCTGACCGGCGCCTTCACCGGTACGACCGTCAACCAGTGGCCGGCCCAGCTCGTCTGGGTGGGCTGGTTCGCCGCGAACGCCGCCGTCGCCGGGGCCGTCCTGACCGGACGCCTCGCCCGCCGCGACGCCCCGGCGGCCAGCACCGGCCAGCAGTTGGCGGTAGGTGGCGCGGCAGCGCTCGGCGCCACCGTCATCGCCCCGCTCTGCATGCAGCCCGCCCGCGCCGCGGAGCTGATCTCCGTCGACCCGGTCTGGGCGGTGGGCATCTGCGCCATGGTCGGCGCGGTGATCGGGGCGGGCGCGGCGATCGCCGTCCTGTTCCGTCCCGAGCTGGGCTGGAACATGGCGGCCGTGGCCGGCGCGGTCTGGCTACTGGCGCTGATCTCCGTCCTGCCGTCGCTCGGCACGGCCGGCCCACTGCCGACCGTCCGGCTCGGCGTACTGGAGCCGAGCTGGCTTGACGCCGCCGCCGCACAGCGGCTGGCGCTGCTCCTGCTGCCCACCGTGGCGCTGCTGGCCGGCGCCGCGACCGCCGGGCTGGCTCGCTGGCGGGGCCAGGCTCCGCTGGTCAGCGGCGCCACCGGGGTGGCCGGTCCGGTGCTGGTGGCGTTCGCCTACCTGACCGCCGGGCCGGGCGACGCGGTGGACCGCTACCAGGCAAGTCCCTACTACGGCTCGTTGATCGCCATCCTCGCCGGAGCACTCGGAGCGGCCGCCGCCGCGCTGCTGCGCTGGCCAACGGGCACCCGTACCGCCGATCCGGAGGCGATCGAGCCCACCGCCATCCTGCGGCCACTGCCCGCCGGCCCGGCGCTGCCCGGCGCGTCGAACGACCGGGACACCGCCGAACGCGCCGACACGGAGACGGCCAACGCCGAGCTGGCGACCGCGCAGCCCGGCGGCGTCGTTGCGGGTCCGTGGGCAAAGGGCGACCCCGATGGCGTACGCACCGTCCCGGCCCACTGGGACTGGCCGGAGACCACCGCGAGCGGCCAGCACGGTCCGACTCCCGCCGCTCGGTCTTCCGCCGCTCCGTCTCCCGCCACTTCGTCTCAGTCCGACGCCTGGCTGACCGCGCCGACCGGTGAGTTCACCGCCGCAGGGCAGACGCCGCCGGCCCGGGATGACGGCCCGGCCACGACCGAGCCCACGGCCAGCACCGACGTCAGCAACGTCACCGACACCACCGCGACCAGCACCACGGGCGGACGCGCCGCCGCCGCAACCCCAGCGAGTGGCCGAGCGGTCGACGAACCGACCGGCAGCACGGCGACGGGCACGACCGGCACGAGCAGCAGCACGACGGGCACGAGCAGCAGGGCGCCCGATGGGCGCACCACCCGCAAGGCCGCCGGCACCGCCGTCCCAAGCAGCACGGGTACGCCTGGCGCAGGCACGGCCAGCTCGGCCGCGCCCAGCGCGGACGTGCCCATCCCCGCCACCGGCAGCGCGGCTCGGGCCAGTGCGGCCGTGACCGACACGGAGGCGACCAGCACAGCTCCAACGGGCACGGGCACGACCAGCGGGGGCACGACCAGCACGGGCACGGGCACGACGGGCACGGCCGACCACGGCACGCCCGAGGCGCCGCTGACGATCAAGCCGCGACGGGCCCGCAAGTCGAAAGCCAGCCCGGACATCACCGCCTCCGACGCCGCTGGCGACACGTCCCCTGCCGGTTCGGCAGCCGCCAACGAGACGACCACCGACAAGACGACCACCGACAAGACGACCGCCCGCGAGGCAACCACCCGAGAGGGGACCACCGGCCTCGCCACGAAGGGCACCCGGCCGGGCACGTCCGCCGACAGCACCGGATCCGACGCGGCCACCGACACTCCGGTGTCCAGCCGGGAAAGCCTGGGCGGGCGGAAGAGCACTACCTCCGACGTCGCCTCGGCTGCCTCCGCCGGCACGGCAGCAGCCCGCACCACGGCAACCGGCGCGAAGCGAGCGCCGGCCGCCCCCGTCACCGGCTCTAAGCGAGCGCAGGCTACCTCGGCGTCCGCCGACGCTACGCAGGTGCCGGCCAGCCCGGAGTCCCCGACCACGGGTACCGCCGTCCCACAGACGCCGACCACCGCCACCGGGGCGGCAGAAGCACCGACCACCACAACCGGCGCGACGCGAGCACCGGCGGTACCGAGCACCGCGACCGGCCACTCTGGTGCGGAAGCCACCGCGTCCCCGCGCGCTTCGGAAGCCGGTACGGGCAGCAAGGCGGCACCGGCCGACGCGACCTCCCCGACCAGCGATTCCGCTATCGCCGGAGGTCATGGCACCGACAGCGCACGGTCCACCGCAAAGGACGTTCCCACCGCCGGGTTGTTCGGGGACACCGCCGCCGGTGACCCGGACGACGCGGCGCGGTGGACGCCCGCGCCATCGGCCTGGCCGGTCACCTCGGCGTGGACGGTGCCACCGCAAACCTCCGCGCCGGGGGCAACGGGAGCAACCGCATCGGAGGGTCCGAGCGGGCCCGACGAGCCGACCGGGCCGACCCCCAGGCCCCGGCATCGGGCACCGTTGCCGGACCTGAGCCGGGCCGGCACCTGGAACGCGTTCGACACCTCTCGGCGAGGCGGTTTGGCGGGGTCGCAGGACAGCTCGACGGCACGCACAGCCCCGGCCGAAGCCAGCGAGACGACCGCGCCCGCCGAACGCCCGGACCCGTCGGAGTTCCCGGGCACGGTCGGCGCGCCCTCCGGTGCCGCCACCACCAGCGCCGACACCGGCACCGGCGATGTGGCGTCTGACGACGCCGCGTCGGCGACGCCGCCGCCGAAGGTGGCCGAGCAGTCCTCTCGGCGAGGGCGGCTCGGCGGGCTGTTCCGCCGCAACCGGTCCCGCGCCGACGAGGAGAGCCCGAAGGCGTCGGACGAAGCGGAGCCGCTGGCGACCCAGGACGAGGAATTCGTCGACTGGGTCGCCGGTCTGAGCAAGCCGGTGTCAGACAATGAGCCCGAGCAGGACAACGGCCGCCGGTCGTTGCGCTCCACCGGTCGACACCACCGCGAATGACCCACCCGCGACTGACTTCAGGCAGCGCACCGACCGATCGCCGCTGATCGACTCGGGTTCACTGATATCGGGCTATCCCACGCAGCCGGACACCGCGACATCAAAGAACCCGAGTCGATCATCCCGGGACGCCAGACGGACGTCCCGGGGACGATTCACCTGGGTCAGGCGAGCGGTAGGTAGACCCGGCTGCCGCCGGAGACGAACTCCTCCGACTTGTCCTTCATGCCGCGCGCCGCGTACTCCTTGAGCTCTTGGGTGATCTTCATGGAGCAGAACTTCGGGCCACACATCGAGCAGAAGTGCGCGGTCTTGGCGGGCTCGGCGGGCAGGGTAGCGTCGTGGTACGAGCGCGCCGTCTCCGGGTCCAGCGAGAGGTTGAACTGGTCCTCCCAGCGGAACTCGAACCGCGCCTTCGACAGGGCGTCGTCCCAGGCCTGCGCGCCGGGGTGCCCCTTGGCCAGGTCCGCCGCGTGTGCCGCGATCTTGTACGCGATCACGCCCGCCTTCACGTCGTCCCGGTCCGGCAGGCCGAGGTGCTCCTTCGGGGTGACGTAGCAGAGCATCGCGGTGCCGAACATGCCGATCATCGCGGCGCCGATCGCGGAGGTGATGTGGTCGTACGCGGGCGCGATGTCGGTGGTCAGCGGACCGAGCGTGTAGAAGGGCGCCTCGTGGCACCACTCCTGCTGAAGGTCCACGTTCTCCTTGATCTTGTGCATGGGTACGTGGCCAGGGCCCTCGATCATCACCTGGACGTCGTACGCCCAGGCGATTTTCGTCAGCTCACCGAGGGTGCGTAGCTCGGCGAACTGCGCCTCGTCGTTGGCGTCGGCGATCGAGCCGGGGCGCAGCCCGTCGCCGAGGGAGAACGTCACGTCGTAGCGCGCGAGCAGCGCGCACAGCTCCTCGAAGTTGGTGTAGAGGAAGTTCTCCTCGTGGTGCGCCAGGCACCACGCCGCCATGATCGAACCGCCTCGGGACACGATCCCGGTCACCCGGTCCACGGCCAGCGGCACGTACGGCAGGAGCACCCCGGCGTGCACCGTCATGTAGTCCACGCCCTGTTCGGCCTGCTCGATCACGGTCTCCCGGAACACCTCCCAGCTCAACTTCACCGGGTCGCCGCCGACCTTCTCCAGCGCCTGGTAGATCGGCACCGTCCCGATCGGCACCGGCGAGTTCCGCACGATCGCCTCACGGGTCTCGTGGATCCGCTTGCCCGTGGACAGGTCCATCACGGTGTCCGCGCCCCAGCGGGTGGCCCAGGTCAGCTTCTCCACCTCCTCAGCGACCGACGAGCTGACCGCCGAGGTGCCGATGTTGGCGTTGACCTTGACCAGGAACGCCTTACCGATGATCGCCGGCTCGCACTCCGGGTGGTTGACGTTGAGCGGGAGCACCGCCCGACCGGCGGCGATCTCGGCCCGCACGAGTTCCGGGTCGACGTTCTCCCGGATCGCCACGAACTCCATCTCCGGCGTCACCACACCGGCCCGCGCGTAGGCGAGCTGGGTGGGCCGGCGACCGTCCACACCAGCCAGCGGGGTGCCCGCACCCCGCACCGGCGCCACATCACCCCGCTCGGCGATCCACGGCCCGCGCAACGCGGGCAGCCCCACCGATGGGTCCGACCCCGGGCCGGACGTGTCGTAGAGCCGCACCGGTGGCAGGTCTCCGGTCAGCCCCACCTCCGCGAACGGCACCCGGACATCCGGCCGCGAACCCTCGACGTACACCTTGCCTCGTGCGTGCATGACAGCCTCCCTGGTGATCAAGCGGACCAGCCGAAGTGGTTCAGCGGCCCGCGCCCCGCTCCCAGCTCCCAGCCCCGCGCGCCAGTCAGCGCACGGAGCACGTACTCCTTGGCGGCCCCCACGGCGGCCGGCACCGGATCGCCCAGACCGAGCCGCACCGCGATCGCCGCCGAGAACGAGCACCCGGTGCCGTGGGTGTGCCGGGTGGTCACCCGGGGTGCGCGCAACAGGGTGGTGACGCCGTCGCCGTGCAGCACGTCGACCGCCTCGCCCCCGTCCAGGTCGCCGCCCGTGACCACCACGTACTCCGGGCCGCCGGCCACCAGGGCCTCGGCGGCCACGACCATCGCGGCCACGTCGTCCACCGGGCGTCCGGTGATCGCCGCGGCCTCCGCGCAGTTCGGGGTCGCCACCCTGGCGTACGGCAGTAGCCGCTCCACCGCGCCCACCACGCCGAGCCGGTGACCACTCGTGGCGACCAGCACCGGGTCGACGACGAGCTGAGGCAGCCGGCCGTCCCGGGCCGCCTCGGCAACCACGTCCGCGATCGCCGGGGTGCCGAGCATCCCCGTCTTCACCGCGCAGACGGCGAAATCGGTGAGCACGCTGTCCAACTGCTCGGTGACCGTGCGCGGGGGCAGCGGCAGCACCGCGTCGACACCCCGGGTGTTCTGCGCGGTGACCGCCGTGAGGACGCTGGTGCCGTACGCGCCCAGCGCGGCGAAGACCTTGAGGTCGGCCTGGATACCTGCGCCGCCGCCGGAGTCTGAGCCGGCGATGGTGAGGATGGTGCTCGGGGTCATTGTTTTTCCCTGGTTGCGGTTTGGGGCTGCGGCAGACCGTGCCCACTCCGGGCGGTCAGGCTTGATCCCTGCGTGGGCACGGTCGGCCGCAGCCCTGACGTGGAGACCTGGGTGACCCCGCGCCGGGTTTGGGTGAGCACAGGGTTGATCGCCTCGACATAAGCGCTGGTCAGACTCGCCGCTGTTTCGGTGGGATCTTCTGCTCGCATGAGTGCGCCCAGCACCGCCACCCCGACGGCTCCCGCCCTGACGCAGGCGGTCACCTGTTCTGGTGTCTCGACTCCGCCGAGGGCCAGCAGGGGCACCGGGCTGGCGCGGACCAGGCTGCCCAGCCCCGCAATGTCCAGCGGTGGGCCGTAGCCCGGTTTTGTTTTGGTGGGCCAGACCGGGGAGATGGTGGCGTAGTGCTCGGTGGTCAGGCGGTGCAGCTCGGCCTCGTCGTGGCAGGAGCGGCCGACCAGGCGGTGGGTTGGTGGCGGGTACGGGCCGGCGGCGGGCAGGTGCACGGCGTCGCCGCCGAGCGGGTCGGGGCCGGCCACGATGAGGGTTCCGCCGACGTCGGCGAGGATCGCGCGCAGCTCGGCGGCGAGGGCTGCGCGTTCGGCGCGGGGCAGGTCCTTCTCCCGCAGCACCACCCAGCGCACTCCCCCGGCCACGGCTCCGGCCACGACCCGGTCGAGCCCGCCCCGCGCGACGAGCCGGTCGGTCAACACGACAACCCCGGACGGCGGGGTCACAGGTCGGGTCTTCCCTCGTCGGGGGTGGAGGCGAGCGCGTGGAAGCGCCGCTCGATCCGACCCGCGCCTGCGGCCAGCCGGCCGGCCTCGACCGCGTACCGCATCGCGGTGGCCATCGCCACCGGGTCGGCCGCCCGGGTGACCGCGCTCGCCAGCAGCACCCCGTCACAGCCCAACTCCATGGCCAGCGCCGCGTCGGACGCGGTGCCGATGCCGGCGTCGAGGATCACCGGCACGTCCACACCCTGCCGGATGAGTCGAATGTGGTGCGGGTTGCCGATGCCGAGCCCCGAACCGATCGGCGAGCCGGCCGGCATCACCGCGGCACAGCCCACGTCGGCGAGGCGACGGGCGAGCACCGGGTCGTCGCTGGTGTACGGCAGCACGGTGAAACCGTCGGAGACCAACTCCTCGGCGGCGCGGAGCAACTCCACCCCGTCGGGCAGGAGTGTCCGCTCGTCGCCGATCACCTCCAGCTTGACCCAGTCGGTGTCGAACGCGTCCCGGGCCAGCCGGGCCACCTTCACCGCCTCTGTCGCGGTGTGGCAGCCGGCGGTGTTCGGCAGCAGGCGTACGCCGCACCGGTCCAGCAGCTCCAGGAGCCCACCGGTGGAGCCCGGCGCCGTGCCCACCCGGCGCAGCGCCAGGGTGACCAGCTCGGTCCCGGACGCCCGGATCGCCTGCTCCAACACGTGCAGGTTCGCGGCACCGCCGGTGCCGAGGATCAGCCGCGAGGTGAAGGTCTCCCCACCCAGCTCGAATGGCACGCCGCTCACCCGCCCTGCGCCGCGGTGAGCACCTCGACCCGGTCACCGTCACGCAGCGCCCGGGCCGGCCAGCCGGTCCGGGGCACCACCTCGCCGTTGACCGCGACCGCCACCCCACGTGGGTGCGGCACGAGGTCGCGGACCAGGTCCGCCACGGACGCGCCAGCGGCGACGCTGCGCCCGGACCCGTTCACCGTCAACTCCACCGGTCCCCCTCCTTCGTCGGTTCAGGTCCGCCCGACGCGGCAACCGCGGCTCCGCCGAAGCGGTCGGCGCAAAAGGGCGCGAGCAGCGGGTCGGGTACGCCGCCGAGCAGCAGATCGGCGATCAGGTCGGCGGTGATCGGGGTGAGCACGATGCCGTGCCGGTGGTGCCCGGTGGCGGCCAGGACGTCCGGTCGGTCGGGCAGCGGCCCGAGGATCGGCGCGTTGTCCGGGGTGCCCGGGCGCAGCCCGGCGACCGCCTCCACCAGGTCGTACTCGGCCAGTTCGGGCAGCAGGTCGACCCCGGCGCGCAGCAGCCGTTGCACGGCGCCGGCGGTGACCGTGGTGTCCGAGCGCTCCTCGACCGTCGCGCCGAGCACGACCTCGCCGTCGGCGCGGGGCACCAGATAGACGTGCTCGCCGTCGGCGTACCCCCGGATCACGTGCCGGAAGCCCGGCGCGAAGCCGTCGGGCGCACGGAGCCGGAGGATCTGGCCCTTCACCGGCCGCACGGGCAGGCCGGTGAGCGCCGCGGCCCCGCAGCCGGCGGCGACCACGGTGACCCCGGCGTCCACATCGGACAGGTGCCGGACCGGCTGCGGCACGAGCACCGCGCCGGCCCGCTGCGCGGCCGCGCGCAGCGCCGGCACCAGCAGCCGGGGATCGACCTGGTGGTCGGTGGGCGCGAGCGCGCCGCCGCGCACCCGTGGGGCGAGCGCCGGTTCGCGGTCGCGCAGCTCACTGGGGCGCAGCGGCGTCACGGGCAGGCCCAACCCCTGCTGGTACGCCCACAGCCGGCGCGCCTCGGCCAGGTCGTCGCCGGTGAGCCCGACCATCAGGGTGCCCTCGGTCCGGTAGCCGATCTCGACTCCGGTCGTCTCGGTCAACTCGGCGGCGAACGCCGGCCAGCGGGCCGCGGACGCCAGCAGCAACCCGGTCAGCTCCCGCTCACCGAAGTACGCCTCGGCGACCGGGGAGAGCATGCCGGCGGCCACCGCCGACGCCCCCGAGCCGGGCGCCGGATCGTGCACCACCACTCGCAGCCCGCGCGTGGCGCAACGCCAGGCGATCGCCAGCCCGATCGGCCCCGCCCCCACCACTGCCACGTCCGGCCGGACCCGGTCGCGCGACGGCGGTGACGGGGACCGGCCGGTCAGCACGTCAGGGCCTCGATCAGCTCGGCGGTAGCCCGTGCCGGGTCGGCGGCGGCGGAGACGGCACCGACCACCGCCACCCCGTACGCCCCGGCGGCCCGCAGCGCGGGCACCCGGGCTGCGGTCACTCCGCCGATCGCGATGACCGGGACGTCGACGGCGTCGACGACGGCGCGTACCCCGGCGGGCCCGATGGGGTCCGGCAGGTCGGTCTTGGTGCTGGTGGTGTGGCACGGCCCGACGCCGAGGTAGCTGGCGCCCGCCCCGACGGCCTCGCGGGCGGGGCCCGGTGCGCGGGCGGTGGCGCCCAGCACACCGGTGGGGCCGAGCACCCGGCGGGCGGCGTCGACCGGCAGGTCGTCGGCGCCGACGTGCCCACCGGCGACGCCCGCCGCCAGCGCCACGTGCAACCGGTCGTTGACCAGGCAGGTCGCTCGGTACGGCGCGCAGAGCGCAAGCACCCGCCGGGTCAGGTCGTACGCCTCGCGGTCGGTGGCGGAATCCTCGACCCGGACCTGCACCACCAGATCGGCGTGGGCCACGCTGAGGGCGGCGCGAACCACGGCGAGTGGGTCGCGACCGGGTCGGGTGTCGGTGATGAGATGCAATCGCCCCAGGGACGGCACGGCAACGCTCCTCCCTGCGCCGGCATTACCCGGATCAGGTTCGACGGTCGGGGGCTGTCAGCCCCCCTCTCAGCCCGGTACACCGGGCTCCCGTGGGTTACTTGCGTGTCACCGTACGACAGATCCGCCGGCCTGCCAAGGCGCGGGGTCGACGGCGGCCGGTGGGCCGGACCGCACCAGAACGACCAAGATCCATGGGGCACTTCATACGGTCCTGTTCGGAATGTCGCCCCCCGTTGCAGAACCGTTACCCGTCTGCATCTTGCCCGACATCGAGGCAGCCGAATTAATTTGTTCAGCGATTCGACAAAATGTCGGTGGAGGCACCGTCGCACGGTGTGACCACCGGCTCCATCAGGGACGGCCTTCGGCGAGCCGACTCCCGCGAGCTCTGTCACTACGACACAGGAGGCGGCGTGTCCCGTTCTCGTCGTGCCCGCGTACCCATCACCGCAACCCTGATCTCCCTGGCCATGGCCTCGACCACCCTGTTCGGCGCGCCCGCCCAGGCGGCCGCCCAGGTTCCCCCACGGGATGCGCAAGCCGCAGCCCCGGTCAGCCAGGTGGTGCCGAAGGCGCCAAAGGCCGCGGCCGATCCCTTCTCCGTCCTGATCTTCTCCAAGACCGCCGGCTTCCGGCACGACTCCATCCCCACCGGTATCGCCGCCATCCAACAGCTCGGTGCTGCCAACGGATTCACCGTGGACAACTCCGAGGACGGCGCCGCATTCAACGACGCCAACCTGGCGAAGTACAAGGCGGTGATCTGGCTCTCCACCACCGGTGACGTGCTCAACGCCGACCAGCAGGCGGCGTTCGAGCGCTACGTGAAGGCCGGCGGCGGTTACGTCGGCATCCACGCCGCGTCGGACACCGAGTACAGCTGGGCCTGGTACGGCGACCTGGTCGGCGCGTACTTCGCCAACCACCCGCAGAACCAGCAGGCCACGGTCAAGGTGGAGGACCACGCCCACCCGTCCACGGCCGGGTTGCCGGACCGCTGGTCCCGGTTCGACGAGTGGTACAACTACCAGACCAACCCCCGGCCGGACGTGCACGTGCTGGCCAGCCTGGACGAGAAGAGCTACACCGCCGGTGCCGGCGCGATGGGTGCGGACCACCCGATCGCCTGGTGTCAGGACTACGACGGTGGCCGCTCCTGGTACACCGGAGGCGGGCACACCCGGGAGTCGTACGCGGAGCCCGAGTTCCTCTCCCACCTGCTCGGCGGCATCCGCACCGCGGCCGGTGTCGAGAACGCCGACTGCGGCGCCTCGAAGACCTCGAACTTCGAGAAGGTCTCGCTGGACAGCAACACCAGCAACCCGATGGAGTTGGACATCGCCCCGGACGGGCGGGTCTTCTACATCGAGCGCGACGGTCGCGTGCAGATCGTGAAGCCGGACACCGGCAACACCGTCACCGCTGTCGACCTGGACGTCTTCACCGGTAACGAGGACGGTCTCATCGGCATCCGGCTCGACCCGGACTTCGCCACCAACAAGTGGGTGTACCTGTACTACGCCCCGAACGACGGCGTCACGCGCAACCTGCTGTCCCGGTTCACCGTGAGCGGTGACACCATCGACCCGGCCAGCGAGAAGCAGGTGCTGCGGGTCGACACCCAGCGCAACACCTGCTGCCACGCCGGCGGCAGCATGACCTTCGACGGCGACGGCAACCTCTACCTGGCCACCGGTGACAACACCAACCCGTTCGAGTCCAACTCGTACACGCCGATCGACGAGCGGGCGGGACGCCAGGACTACGACGCGCAGCGCACCTCCGGCAACACGAACGACCTGCGCGGCAAGGTGATCCGGATCCACCCGGAGGACGACGGGACGTACACCGTTCCGGCCGGCAACCTCTTCGCGCCGGGCACCGAGAAGACCCGTCCCGAGATCTACGCGATGGGCTTCCGCAACCCGTTCCGGATCGGCACCGACCCGAAGACCAACACGCTGTACGTCGCGGACTACGGGCCGGACGCGAACGCGGACAACCCGACCCGCGGCCCGCGCGGCCTGGTCGAGTGGAACATCGTGACCCCCGGTAACTACGGGTGGCCGTACTGCACGGGCACGAACGAGGCGTACAACGACTACACGTTCCCGTCCGGCCCGAGCGGCGCGAAGTTCGACTGCGCCGCGCCGGTGAACAACTCGCCCAACAACACCGGCCTGACCAACCTCCCGCCGGTGGTCCCGGCGACCGTCGACTACGGGTACGCCGGTGACGCGCGTTACCCGGAGATCGGTGGCGGCGGCGCTCCGATGGGCGGTCCGGTCTACCGGTACGACGCCGACCTCAACTCAAACCGCAAGTGGCCGGCGTACTACGACGGCAAGGCTCTGCTCGGCGAGTGGAACCAGAACAAGATGTACACCATGCAGGTGACCCCCGACGGCAAGTCGTTGGTGGACATCAACCAGCTGCTCACCGGCATGAGCATGGTCCGGCCGATGGACTTCGAGTTCGGCCCGGACGGCGCGCTGTACCTGATCGAGTGGGGCAGCGGCTTCGGCGGCAACAACGACAACTCCGGCGTCTACCGGATCGACTACACCGCCGGTGACCGGGCACCGATCGCGGCGGCGTCCGCGACCCCGACGTCGGGCGCCGCGCCGTTGACCGTCGAGTTCTCCAGCGCCGGCTCCCGGGACCCGGACGGTGGCACGCTCACCTACGCCTGGGCCTTCGGCGACGGGCAGACCTCCACCGAGGCCAACCCGACCCACACGTACGCCACGGCGGGCAACTACACCGCCCAGCTCACCGTCACCAACCCCAAGGGTCGTACCGCGGTGGCCAACGTACCGGTCACGGTGGGCAACACCGCGCCGACGGTGACCATCGAGTTCCCGCCGGACGGTGGGTTCTTCGAGTGGGGCGACCAGGTCCGCTACTCGATCAAGGTGACCGACCCGGAGGACGGGCAGATCGACTGCGCCAAGGTGAACCTCCAGGTGCTGCTCGGCCACGACGAGCACGCCCACCCGCTGGAGCAGCACACCGGCTGCACCGGCACCGTGCAGACGTCGCTCGCCTCCGGGCACGGCGCCGAGGCGAACGTCTTCGCGGTCTTCGAGGCCACCTACACCGACGGTGGCGGGACCGGCGGGGCCAGCCCGCTCACCGGGCGCGCGATCGAGGTGCTCCAGCCCAAGCGCAAGCAGGCCGAGTTCTTCACCGCCACCGGGCGCGCACTGGTGAGCACCGGCGGCGGAGACGCCGGCGTGCAGCGGGAGGCCGGCGCCGACACCGCCGGTGGCGGCCAGAGCGTCGCGTTCATCGAGGACGGCGACTGGTGGTCGCTCGCCCCGGCGGACCTGACCAACATCACCGAGATCCGGTTCCGGGCCGCCTCCGCCGCCGCTGGCGGTCGGATCGAGGTTCGCGCGGGTGCGGTTGACGGACCGGTGGTCGCCACGGCCGTCGTACCGTCCACCGGCGCGTGGCAGACGTACACGGACGTGAGCGCACCGGTCACCGGCGCCGCGAGCGGCTCGCTGTACTTCCTGGCCCGCGACCCGAACGGCGGAACTGGTTCGCTGTTCAACGTCAACTGGATGGACTTCGTCGGCCGCGGTGTCACCGAGAACGGGCCGCCGGTGGTCAGCGCCACGGCCACCCCGGCCACCGGCACCGCACCGGTCACCGTCGCCTTCGACGGCACGGCCACCGACGCCGAGGGCGACACCCCGCTGACGTACGCCTGGGACTTCGGTGACGGAGGCACGGCGACCACTCTGGACGCCAGCCACACCTACACCAGCCCGGGCACCTTCACGGCCACCCTCACGGTGACCGACAGCAAGGGCGCCAAGTCGTACGCCACCGTGCCGGTGCGGGTCGACGCTCCCGACACGTCCTGCTTCGGGGCGCGTTCGGACGACTTCAACGGCAACAGCCTCGACAAGGACCGCTGGACCAGCGTGATCCGGGAGAACCAGCTCTACTCGCTCAGTGGCGGCGCACTGCGGCTGCCCACCGGCGTGGGTGACCTCTACGGCGCTCGCAACGACGCCACCAACCTGGTGCTCCAGGCGGCTCCGACCGGCGCGTGGGAGATGACCACCAAGGTCACCCTGCCGGTGACGGCCAACTACCAGCAGGCCGGCGTTCTGGTGTACGGCGACGACGACAACTACGCCAAGCTGGACCTGCTGTACAACGGCAGCCGGCGGGTGGAGTTCATCCGGGAGACGGCGGCCACGCCTCGCAACGAGGCAGCCGACGCCACCAACGCACCGGCGGGTGACACCGTGTACCTGCGGATCACCAGCGACGGGACGAACCTGACCGCGTCCGCCTCGGGCGACGGGCAGACCTTCACCCCGGTCGGCCGTTCGGCCGCGCTCGCCGGCATCACCAACCCGCGGATCGGGGTCTTCGCGCTCAACGGAGGCACCGAGGCGCCGGTTGTCGACGCCGCGTTCGACTCGTTCCAGGTCACGCCGGACGCTCCGGCCGGCCCGGTCGACCCGTCGGACGAGTTCACCGGCAGCACGCTGGACAAGTGCCGGTGGGACGCCATCACGCGGGAGGACCCGAGCGGTTACCGGGTCACCGGTGGCGCGCTGCGGATCGACGTGCCCAACGGTGACATCTACGGCACCGACAACACCGGGCCGAAGAACTTCATCCTCCAGACCGCGCCGTCGGGCGACTGGACCCTGGAGACGAAGGTCGACGGCAGCCTGCTGAACGAGCAGTACCAGCAGGCCGGTCTGCTCGTGCAGGCCGACGACGACAACTACGTCAAGTTCGACTTCATCGCGGACAACCAGGCCGGCCAGGCGGTGACGCGGCGGATCGAGTTCCGCAGCGAGATCGCCGGGGTGGTCCAGAACCCGCAGCCCGAGGCGGGCAACCTGACCTCGGCGGTGTGGCACCTGCGGCTGGCCCGCACTGGCGACACGTTCACCGCGTCGTACTCGGCCGACGGGACGACCTGGACCGCGTTGACGGCGCTGACCAACAGCGCGGTCGGAGCCACCCCGAAGGTCGGGCTCTTCACCCTCGGCGCCGCACAGACGGCGTCGAAGACCGCCTCGTTCGACTACTTCCGGCTCAGCACGAAGGTGGCCGACGAGACCGCGCCGGTCACCACCGCGGCGGTTTCCGGCACCCCGATCGAGGGGTGGCACACCGGGCCGGCGACGATCACGCTCACCGGTGCCGACGAGGCCGGCGGTAGTGGGCTCGCCGGTACGGAGTACCAGCTGGACGGTGCCACCACCTGGACGGCGTACACCGCTCCGGTGGCGGTCAGCGGGGACGGCGAGCACGAGCTTCGGTTCCGCTCGACGGACAAGGCCGGCAACGTGGAGGCGACCAAGACCGTCTCGGTCAAGATCGACGCCACCGCGCCGGTGACCTCGGCGACGTTCGCTCCGGCGAACGACGCCGGTTGGCACAACGGGACCATCCCGGTCGTGCTGGCCGCGACCGACGCCGGATCCGGCGTCAAGACGGTCGAGTGGTCGCTGGACGGTGGCACGTGGACGCCGTACTCGACTCCGGTCGAGGTGACCGGCGACGGGCAGCACGAGCTGCTGTTCCGCTCGACGGACAAGGCGGGCAACGTCGAGACGCTGAAGTCGGCGGTGCTGCGCATCGACGGCACCAAGCCGACGTTGCTGGTGTCCGGGCTGGCCGACGGTCAGCTCTACGGTGACAGCCAGGACGTTCGGGTGTCCTGGCAGGCCGTCGACCCGACCTCGGGCATCGCGAGTGTGGTCGGCCAACTCGACGGCCAGGCGTACACGAGCGGCACTCTGCAGGCCATGTACGACCTGTCGCTCGGCCTGCACGAGCTGACCGTGACCGCGACCGACAAGGCGGGCAACAAGACCACCTCGACGGTCCGGTTCTTCGTCACCACCTCGTTCCGGGACATGCAGAGTCTGCTGGACCGGTTCAAGGCGACGGGGCGGCTCTCGACCAAGGCGCACAAGCAGCTGTCGAACAAGCTCGACGCTGTTCGCGCGTCCGAGGCGGCCGGCGACGACAAGGCGGCCGTCCGGCAGCTGACCGCGTTCCGGACGCTCGCCTCCGACGCCACGTTGGTGCCTGAGGCGGAGGTTCGGGACGTCCTGATCCGGGACGCCGACGCCATGATCGTTCGGCTCGGCGGCGCGGCCAGCAAGGCCGGGGTCAAGGCGAACGACGGTGACCCGGTCAAGGGCACCGGGCGGCTCGGTGGCGATGCCACCCGGCTGGCACCCGGTCGCCAGCTCTGATCCGACGAGGCCCCTCCCCGGCGCTGCGGCGTCGGGGAGGGGCCTCCCTCATCGGTAGGGAGGAGATGTCCGTGACGGGTATCCGCAAGGTCGTGGCCGCCGTGATCGCCGGACTGGCCCTGACCCTGTCCGCCGCTGCCCCGGCGGCCGCGCAGGTGGCTCAGGCCGCTCAGGCCGCCCGGGCGGCGCAGGCCGACAAGCTCAAACTCACGGTGGCCGGCGACGGGGCCGAGGGCGTCACCATCCAGGCCACCCACACCGATGGCCGCCGGCTGGAGCAGGTGGTGCGGTTGGTCCTCACCGCCACCGGCCCGGACGGGCAGCGGATCGGGCCGATGCAACTGGAACCGCAGCCTGAGGGGCACGGCTTCTACAGCAGCGGCTCGGTGCTCTCGGCCGGCACGTGGAAGGTGACGGTGAGGTCCCCCGCCCCGCTGCAAGGCGAGGCCACCGCCACGGTGCAGGCGAAGGCGGCACAGTCACCGCCGGCGCCCAAGCCGGTCGCGGTGACCGAGCCGGCGGACGGCGGCGGAGCGGGCTGGTGGCCGTTCGCGGCGGCCGGTCTCGTGCTCGTGGCCGCCGCCATGGGCGTGGCCATGCTGTTCGGCCGCCGGCGCACCAACTGACCAAACAGCATTCAACGACCGGGCCGGGCCGCGACGAGCGGCCCGGCCCGCTGTCGTTCGGCTCAGAGGACGGCGCGCAGCGCCGCCAGGTCCTCGTCGCTGGGCTCCCAGGTGCCGGCGGCGGCGTTGGCGCGCACCTGCTCGGGCGTGGTGGCACCGGCGATCACCGAGGTCACCGCCGGCTGGGCGGCCAGCCCACCGATCGCCACCTGGAGCATCGTCAGACCCCGCTCGGAGGCGTACGCCTCGATCGCCTCGATGGTGTCCCAGTCGGCCGCGGCGAGCCGCTCGGCGTACCGGCCACCACCGGAGAGCCGGCTGCCGGCCGGCGGCTGGGCCTCGCGCTTGTACTTGCCGGTGAGCAGACCGTTGGCGAGCGGGAAGAACGGCAGCATGCCGAGGCCGAACCGCTCACACGCCGGGATCACCTCGGCCTCGACCGAGCGCTCCACCAGGCTGTAGTGGTTCTGCGCGCTGATGAAGCGGGAGCGGCCGTTGGACGAGGCGACCCAGTCCGCGTCGGCGATCTGCCAGCCGGCGAAGTTGGAGTTGCCCAGGTAGCGCACCTTGCCGTCGCGGACCAGATCGTCCAGGGCGGCGAGGGTCTCGTCGATCGGGGTGCCCGGGTCGGGCTCGTGCATCTGGTACAGGTCGATGTGGTCGGTGCCGAGCCGACGCAGCGACGCCTCCACCGCGCGGGCGATGTAGCGCCGCGCACCCCGGGCGCCGAAGTCCGGCCCGTTGAGGCCGTTCATGTCCATGCCGAACTTGGTGGCCACCACCACGTCGTCCCGGCGCCCCTTGAGCGCCTGCCCGAGCAGCTCCTCGGAGCTGCCCTGCGGCTCGCCGTAGATGTCGGCGGTGTCGAAGAGGGTGATCCCGGCGTCCAGGGCGGCGTCCACCACCGCCCGGGTGCCGTCGAGGTCCAGCTTGCGGCCGAAGTTGTTGCAGCCGATGCCGACCACGGACACCACGAGCCCGGAGTCGCCCAGCCGGCGATAGGTCATCTCAGTCACGAGATCCACCCTATGCCGGCCGGGTGCGGGCCACCTCGGGGGCGGCTCAGCCGACCACCTCGGTGACCAGCTCACGGGCGGCGTTGATGGTCGCGGCCAGCTCGACCGGATTGCGGCCGACGCCGCTGAGCAGTGCCTGCACCCGCTGCGCGAAATGCGGGGGTGCCCCCGGCAGCATCCCCGCTGCGGCGATCATGCCCTTCTCGTTGACCAGCCACCGACCGGCTCGGGCGTGCAGCACCTGGGCGAGCACCCCGACCGCCCGGAACAGGCAGCCCGCGACGTACCCGCTGTCCCCGCCGACGGCGGCCTTGGCCGCGCCAGTCAGCAGAAACCCGGCCTCCCAGCCGCCGGCCACCAGCGCGTCGGCGAGCGCGGGCGGATAGTCCCGGGTCTGCTCTTTCAGCCGGGTCAGCTGGCCGGTCGGGTCCGCCAGTACCTGGCACAGCGCTACCTCGCCGACGTAGGCGGACGAGTAGAACCCGAGTGGGTGCCCGGCCTGCACCCCCACCTCGTACCTGCCGGCCCGGCAGTCCGTCCAGACGCGCTGCACCCGGTCGAGGTCCCGGTAGATCCAGTCCACGGCGACCCCGCCGATCCGCAGCCAACCACCCCCGTCGACCCAGGGGCCCCAACCACCGGGGGCGGTGAGCGCGACGTCGGTGTCGTCGGCGACCGTCGCGGCGACCGCACGCAGCGCCGGCACGTCCAGCTCACCCCGGTAGTAGAGACCCAGGTCCCAGTCCGAGTCGGGGCGGTGCTCGCCGCGCGCCCGGCTGCCACCGAGCGCCACGGCGACCACCCCCTCGACGGCGCACAGCCGGTCGGGCAGGTCGGCGGGGATCACCCGACGTCCCAGACCGGTTCCGGGGTCTCCACCACCTCGCTGTCGCCTCGGAACAGCACGAACCGGTCGAAGGAGCGGGTGAACCAACGGTCGTGGGTGACCGCGATCACCGTTCCCTCGAAGGCGTTCAGGCCCGCTTCGAGCGCTTCCGCGCTGGCCAGGTCGAGGTTGTCGGTGGGCTCGTCGAGCAGCAGCAGGGTCGCCCCGGACAGCTCCAGCAGCAGCACCAGGAACCGGGCCTGCTGTCCGCCGGAGAGCGTGCCGAAGCGCTGGTCGCCCTGCGCGGCCAGCTCGTAGCGGCTGAGCACCCCCATCGCCGCGTGCCGGTCCATCCCGGTGCGATGCTCGTCGCCCCGCCAGAGGATCTCGACAAGCGTCTTCGACATCAGCTCCGGCCGGTCGTGGGTCTGGGAGAAGTGCCCGGGTCGGACCCGGGCACCGAGGCGGGCCGTGCCGTCGTGCGCCACCGGAGCGAGCGCCCCCGCACCGTCGACCGGCCCGTTCGCCGGGTCCGGGTCGGTGCCGCCCCGGGCCAGCAACCGCAGGAAGTGCGACTTGCCGGTGCCGTTGGCACCGAGCACCGCCACCCGGTCGCCGTACCAGATCTCCAGGTCGAAGGGGAAGGTCAGGCCGTCGAGCTCCAGCTGCTCGCAGACGACCGCGCGTTTGCCGGTCCGCCCGCCGCTGAGCCGCATCCGGATGTCCTGGTCCTTCGGCGGTACGGGCGGCGGCCCGGCCTCCTCGAACTTGCGCAACCGGGTCTGCGCGGCCTGGTAGCGCGAGGCCAACCCGTCGTTGTACGCGGCCTTCTGCTTGTACATCAGCATCAGCTCGCGCAGCTTCTGGTGCTCCTCGTCCCAGCGTCGGCGCAGCTCGTCGAGGCGGGCGTGCCGAGCCACCCGAGCCTCGTGCCAGCTGGCGAAGCCGCCCGGGTGCACCCAGGCGCTGCCACCCTCGACGGCAACCACCCGGTCGGCGCTCTGGGCCAGCAGCTCGCGGTCGTGCGAGACGTAGAGCACCGACTTCGTCGACTCGCGCAGTCGCGCCTCCAGCCAGCGCTTGCCGGGCACGTCGAGGAAGTTGTCGGGTTCGTCGAGCAACAGCACCTCGTCCGGGCCGCGCAGCAGCAACTCCAGGGCGAAGCGCTTCTGCTGGCCGCCGGAGAGGGTACGCACCGGCCGGTCCCGTACGGCGTCCCAGGGCTGGCCGAGCACGATGGTCGCGACGGTGTCGAAGAGCACCTCGGCGTCGTACCCGCCGGCCTCGCCCCAGGCGCCGAGCGCGTCGGCGTACGCCAGTTGGGCCTTGCCCGCGGCGTTGCTGAACTTGCCGTGGGCCTCGGCCGCCCGCATGGCCGCCTCGGTCTCGCGGAGCCGCCGACCGGCGTCGCGCAGCGACGGTGGGGCCAGCGACAACGCCAGGTCGGCGAGTGTCGACTCATCGCCGATCATGCCGATGAACTGGCGCATCACGCCCAGCCCGCCGGCCCGCGCGACGACGCCGCTGCGCACCGGCAGGTCGCCGGCGACCATCCTCAGCAGCGTCGTCTTTCCCGCGCCGTTCGGCCCGACCAGGGCAACCTTGCTGCCCTCCCCGACCCGGAACGACACGTCGGCGAAGAGTTCCCGACCGTCGGGCAGGATGTGCCCGACCGCTGCCACGTCCACGTATCCCACGCCGGGATCCTGCCCCAGTGAGGGTCGGGGGGTACATCCAATTACCGGGTGACGCGCAGCACCCGGAAGCCCTTCTGGCTGGCGTACCGCTCGACCTGCCAGCTCTGCTCGGTGAGCCAGCGTTGCAGTGAGTCACCGCCGAGGTGCCGGGCGACGACCAACCAGCCGACGCCGTCCGGGGCGAGTCGGGGCAGCCAGCGCAGCAGCAGGTCGTGCAGCCCGTCCTTGCCGATCCGGATGGGTGGGTTCGACCAGAGCTGGGCGAAGCGGACATCGTCCGGAACGTCGTCCGGCGCGCTGACCCGGACCCGGTCGGCAGCGCCGATCCGGGCCGCGTTGGCGGCGGTCAACTCGCGGGCCCGGGCGTTGACGTCGACGGCCCAGATGGTGCTGGTGGGCGCGAGGTCGGCCAGCACGCAGCTGATCGGCCCGAACCCGCAGCCGAGGTCGAGCAGGTCGCCACCGGTGTCGGCGGCGGGCAGCTCGGCCTTACGCAGAAGCACCGCGGTGCCCGGGTCGAGCCGGCTGGCGGAGAAGACTCCGCCGGCCGAGGTGAGCCGGTAGTCGCGGTCGGCGACGGAGAACTCGACCTCGCGCGCCGGGGCGTCGCTGGTTGGCTGAGCGGTGAAGTAGTGGTCGCCGGTCACCCGGCAATTCTCGCACCGGTCTCGGGCGGGCCCGACACGGCCCGCACGCACATTTCCTCGAAATTACCCCCTAAAGGGACAATGACTCCTAGTCTGGGCGACATGGTGTATCGGTACCAGTCCGATGAGGACGCTTTCGAGGAGTACCCGGAGCCCGGGTCCGACCTGTCGGTGCTCGGCGCCGGTCCGCCCCCGCCGGCCGGGCCCTCTCCGTCGCGCTTCCCCACGCCGTCGCTGCCCCGACCGAACCAGCTCTCGCTGCCCTCGTCGCAGCCCGTGCCGGCTCGTGCCAATGTCCGGCAGGCCGGGCCGGCTCGTGCCGACGTGCCGCAGCCGCTGCCGACTCGTGCCGACATCCCGCCCGCTCCGCCTCGCAGCCAGATCTACACCTCGGCGACGCCGGTGGAGCCTCCTGGGCGGCGCGGCGGCGGCCGACTGTGGCAGGTACTGATCGGCGGCGCAGCCGTCCTGGTGCTGCTCGCCCTCTGCGGCCTGGGTGCCGCCGCGCTGCTCACGGACCGCAACGAGCAGCAGCCGCAGGCCAACCCGACGAACCAGCCGAACGCTGCCCCGACGTCGGCTCCGGCGGAACGGCTGGCCCTCGACTCCCGCGACACCGACCAGGCCCCGCTCACCGCCAAGGAACTCTTCCCCGGCAAGGAGCTGAAACTCACCGACGGCCAACCGAGCTACCAGGTGCTCAAGACCCAGTCCAGCGGCAGTTGCGCCGTCGCCGCCACCGACGAGGTCGCCGACCTGCTGGTCCGGCTCGGCTGCAACCAGGTCGTCCGGGCCACGCTGAGTACGCCCGACGACGGCCACCTGGTCACCGCCGGCCTGTTCAACCTCACCGACAAGGTCAGCGCGGAACGAGCCCGCGATCGGCTCCGGCAACTGCTCGACGAGCGGCAGGGCCGTTTCCGTGGCCTCACCGGTGACGAGGGCGACGGCACCGACGTCCTGGCCAGCGCCCCGGCCCGCGTCGGCTGGCAGGTCCGTGGCCACTACCTGGCGTACGCCCTGGTGGTCCGCAAGGACGGGGCACCGGTGAAGGCGGGTGACGCCAAGGTCCGCGAGATCCTGTTCGACATGATCGAGCTGCACCTCAGCCGGGGCGTGCTGCAGAGCCGCGCCGACGGTGGCACCGCCGCACAACCGACGGCGGCCCCGACCGGCAGCAACGCGAACCAGGGCGGCCTGCCGGGCGACTGACCCTGCGGGCCGTCAACCCTCGATCGGGACCCGCAACCGGCGGGTGAGGGTGGCGCGGTGGGCGTACTCGGCAGGATCGGCCGGATAGCCGACGGCGACCAGGGTCAGCCCGCGCGCGGGGGCCACGGTCACCTCACTGGACCGCTCCCGCTGAGTGAGCAGGGTGCCCGGCCACTCGACCGGGCGGCGGCCGTCCCCGGCCACCAGCATCGCCCCCACCAGGCTGCGTACCATCGCCTGGCAGAACGCGTCGGCCTGCACGGTGGCGACCAGGAGCCCGTCCGGGTCGCGGCGCCAGTCCAGCCGGGTCACCTCGCGCAGCGTCGTCGCGTGCTCCTTGCGCCGGCAGTACGCGGCGAAGTCGTGCTCGCCCACCAGGCCGGCCGCGGCGGCGTTCAGCGCGGTCAGGTCCAACGGCTTCGGCCAGGCCAGCACCTCGTGCCGGCGCAGCGGCTCGGCGCCGAACGGCGCGTCGGTGACCCGGTACTCGTAGCGCCGGAAGGTGGCCGAGAACCGGGCGTCGAAGTCGGCCGGCACCTCGGTCATCGCCCGTACCCGCACGTCGGTGGGGAGCAGCCGGGCCAGGCGACGCAGCAGTCGTCCCTCGTGCTGTCGCCACACCTCCACCGGTAGGTCCACGTGGCACACCTGCCCCGTGGCGTGCACCCCCGCGTCGGTCCGTCCGGCCACCGTCAGCCCGGTGGCCGTACCGACGCCGAGGACCAGGTCCAGGGTCTCGACGAGCACCCCCGCGACGGTGCGCCGGGTCGGCTGGGCGGCCCAGCCGGAGAAGTCGGTGCCGTCGTACGAGACGTCCAGCCGTAGCCGGATCCGCTCGTCCACCTTGTACCTCCCGTTACGGGTCGGGCCCGACACCCCGATGGGGTGCCGGGCCCGAACGATGCCTGGATCAGGCCTTGTTCTCCTCGGTGGCGAGGTCGCTGTCCTCGCGCGCCGCAGCGGTGTCGCCGGACGCCGAGACCGGCGCCTCGGCGTCCTGGTCGGCGTTCTCCGACCGCGGGGCATCCTCGGCCGGGGCGAGCGCCTCGACCTTGTCCTGCTGCGCGGCCTTGCGGGCGGCGGTCTTCTTGTTCACCTTCGGCTCGGCGACCTGAAGCTCCTCCACCAGCTCGATGATGGCCATCGGCGCGTTGTCACCCTTGCGCGGACCGGTCTTCACGATCCGGGTGTAACCGCCGGGGCGGTTGGAGTACCGGGGCGCGATCTGGTCGAACAGGGCGTAGACCACGTCCTTGTCCTTGACGACACCCAGCACACGCCGCCGCGAGGCGAGGTCACCGCGCTTGGCCTTGGTGATGAGCTGCTCGGCCAGCGGGCGCAGCCGCCGGGCCTTCGTCTCGGTGGTCTGGATCTTGCCGTGCTGGAACAGCGCGGTCGCCAGGTTGGCGAGCATCAGCCGCTCGTGCGAGGGGCTGCCGCCGAGGCGGGGGCCCTTGGTGGGCGTGGGCATTTTTGGTGCTCCTCAGTTGTGGCGGCAGCGCGGACTAGAGCTGCTCGGTCTCGCGGTAGTCGTCGGTGTCGTAGTCGGCCTCGCCGAAGGTGTCCACGACGTGCGCCGGGTCGAAGTTCGGAGCCGAGTCCTTCAGCCCGAGACCCATCCCGGCGAGCTTCATCTTGACCTCGTCGATCGACTTCTGACCGAAGTTGCGAATGTCGAGGAGGTCGGCCTCGGTACGCCCGATGAGCTCACCAACGGAGTTGATGCCCTCGCGCTTGAGGCAGTTGTAGGAGCGGACGGTGAGATCCAGCTCCTCGATCGGCAGGGCAAGGTCCGCCGCCAGCTGGGCGTCCTGCGGGGACGGCCCGATGTCGATGCCCTCGGCGGTCTCGTCCAGCTCCCGGGCCAGCCCGAACAGCTCCACCAGCGTCGAACCGGCGGAGGCCAGCGCGGTACGCGGACCCATCGACGGCTTGGTCTCGACGTCGATGATCAGCCGGTCGAAGTCGGTCCGCTGCTCGACACGGGTCGCCTCGACGCGGTAGGTCACCTTCAGCACCGGCGAGTAGATCGAGTCGACCGGGATCCGGCCGATCTCCGCGCCGGACTGCTTGTTCTGCGCCGCCGTCACGTAGCCCCGGCCCCGCTCGACGGTCAGCTCCATGTCGAGCCGGCCCTTGCCGTTCAGGGTGGCGAGCTTGAGATCCGGGTTGTGCACCGAGACGCCGGCCGGCGGCTGGATGTCGCCCGCGGTCACGTCGCCCGGGCCCTGCTTACGCAGGTACATGCTGACCGGCTCGTCGTGCTCGGAGCTGACGCACAGCTCCTTGATGTTCATGACGAGCTCGACCACGTCCTCCTTGACACCGGGGATCGTGGTGAACTCGTGCAGCACACCGTCGATCTTGATCGAGGTGACGGCCGCGCCCGGGATCGACGACAGCAGCGTACGCCGCAGCGAGTTGCCCAGGGTGTAGCCGAAGCCCGGCTCCAGCGGCTCGATGGCGAACCGGGACCGGGTCTCGTTGATCGACTCCTCGGAGAGGGAGGGTCGCTGGCTGATGAGCATCTTTTCTCTTCTCTTCCGGGGCGCCCGCTATTTGACGCCCACGACACAAACTGTTCCGGTGGCCCGCCCCGAAGGGCGGGCCACCGAACGAGCTCGGACTACTTGGAGTAGAGCTCGACGATCAACTGCTCCTGGACCTGCGTGTCGATGACCTGCCGGGCCGGGAGGGAGTGCACGAGCACCTTCATCTGGCTCGGGATGGCCTCAAGCCACGCCGGAACCGTCCGCGAACCGGCCTGAGCCTGCGCGACGATGAACGGGGTGAGCTCCTTGCTCTTGCCCCGAACCTCGATGATGTCGTGCTCCTTGACGCGGTACGACGGGATGTCGACCTTCTTGCCGTTCACCGTGAAGTGACCGTGCTTGACCAGCTGGCGGGCCATGTCCCGCGAGTGGGCGTAGCCGGCCCGGTAAACGACGTTGTCCAGCCGCGACTCGAGGATCTGCAGGAGGACCTCACCGGTCTTGGCCTGCTTGCCAACGGCTTCCTCGTAGTAACCGCGGAACTGCTTCTCCAGCACGCCGTAAACCCGACGGGCCTTCTGCTTCTCACGGAGCTGGAGCAGGTACTCCGTCTCCTTGGTGCGGCCGCGGCCGTGCTGCCCGGGCGGGAACGGCCGGGACTCGAACGGGCACTTCGGACCATCGCACTTGCTGCCCTTGAGGAACAGCTTCATCTTCTCCCGCCGGCAACGGCGGCAGTCTGCACCGGTGTAACGAGCCATCTCTCTCTACCTCTCAGACCCGGCGACGCTTCGGCGGACGGCACCCGTTGTGCGGCTGCGGGGTGACGTCGGCGATCTGCCCGACCTCGAGGCCCACGGCCTGCAGCGAACGGATGGCGGTCTCCCGGCCGGAGCCGGGACCCTTGACGAACACGTCGACCTTGCGCATGCCGTGCTCCATGGCGCGACGCGCGGCAGCCTCGGCGGCCAGCTGCGCGGCGAACGGAGTCGACTTGCGGGAGCCCTTGAAGCCGACCTGGCCAGCGGAGGCCCAGGAGATGACCGCACCGGTCGGGTCCGTGATGGACACGATGGTGTTGTTGAACGTGCTCTTGATGTGCGCCTGCCCGTGGGCGACGTTCTTGCGTTCCTTGCGCCGGACCTTCTTTACAGCGGCTCCGGCACGAGCCTTCGGTGGCATAAGTCTGTGCGCTCCTAGTTGACTTTCCGGATTGGGTTGCGGCCTGATCCACCTCGGCGGCGGCCGGCCCCGTCATCCGGTCAAGAACTACTTCTTGCCGGGCTTCTTCTTGCCGGCGACGGTCCGCTTCGGGCCCTTGCGGGTCCGGGCGTTGGTCTTGGTCCGCTGGCCACGCACGGGCAGGCCCCGGCGGTGCCGGATGCCGGCGTAGCAGCCGATCTCAACCTTGCGGCGGATGTCAGCGGCGACCTCGCGGCGCAGGTCGCCTTCAACCTTGTAGTTGCCCTCGATGTGGTCGCGGAGCTGCACGAGCTCCTCGTCCGTGAGGTCCCGAGCGCGCTTGTCCGGCGAGATGCCGGTGGCGGCGAGTGTCTCCAGGGCGCGGGTGCGACCGACCCCGAAGATGTAGGTGAGCGCGATCTCCAACCGCTTCTCGCGGGGGAGATCCACGCCGACTAGACGTGCCATGTGCGGGCGTACTCCTCGTGATGTGTGGCGGAGGTGTGGACCCGTCCCACCCCGCTACCGGCCGTCCCGTCTTTCCGACGCGGTTCGCGCCGGCGACCGGGATCGGTCGCTGCCCAAGCGGGCCCCGGCCTCCGACCGGGGGTCAGCCACGCAGAGGTACGTCTGGCGTACCGCTCGTGGCTGGGACGAGCATGTGTGATGTGTGTGTCGCTGGGGATCTGCCTGGACCAACGCCACCCGGCCGTGCTCCGACCGGACGGGCTGAGTCAGCCCTGGCGCTGCTTGTGGCGCGGGTCGCTGCAGATGACCATGACCCGGCCGTGCCGGCGGATAACCCGGCACTTGTTGCAGATCCTCTTGACGCTCGGCTTGACCTTCACGGTTGCCTTACTTCCCATCTGGCCCGGGGACGCGCTCTGCGCGACACCGGACGTCGAAGACGGACACGGGACTTCCCGGCCGTCGTCAGGACTACTTGTAGCGGTAGACGATGCGCCCGCGGGTCAGGTCGTACGGCGAAAGTTCGACGACGACCCGGTCCTCCGGAAGGATGCGGATGTAGTGCTGCCGCATCTTGCCGCTGATGTGAGCCAACACCTTGTGGCCGTTCGCGAGCTCCACCCGGAACATGGCGTTCGGCAGGGGCTCGATGACCCGACCCTCGATCTCAATGGCTCCGTCTTTTTTCGGCATGTCCTCCGCTGTCCTGACGTCGATTGCTCCGGGCGGCCCACAACGTCTTACACGGAAATCTGACCAGAATCAGAAGCCCGCGCCAGCCGCGGCTCCAGCTCCCACCGAAGCGCAGGGTGGGCATGCCGGAGTGGACGCTGTGCGCCGATCTGAAAGTGTACGCCGGCCTGCACTCCGCCGCCAAACCGACCACCCACCAACCCGCGCAACACCCCAACCGGCCCCACCCTCAGCCCTGTTGATCATGAAGTTGTTGTCACGACACGCCGGATCCGGCGGCAATAACTTCATGATCACCGGGCGGGGTGGGGCCGGGTGCGTTGGAGGGCTGGGGTTGGGGTTCAGGGGGTTGGCGGGGGGTCGTCTGATTCGATGGCGCGCTTTGCCTGCTTGCGCTCTCGGCGGCGTTGGCGCTTGATGGCCTGACGGTGGGGCTCTCCCCCAGCCACGCCGGTGACCGTGCGCACCACCAGCACCGCGCCCCACGGCCCCGCCACCCAGGCCGGCCAGAAGTAGAGCAGGTCCTGACTGAGCAGCGACGTCACCGCCCAGATGGTCACCACGATGGCGATCACCCGCAGGTACGGGAACCACACCTCGGCCAACCAACGGGCCGTGACGCCCCCGCTGGGAGCCGGACCGAGCTGGCCACCCAGCAGGCTCACCGTCGGCCCGGCGGCCGGCGCCAGACCCGACCGCTGCGCCGGCGTCACCGGCGGCAGGTCGGTGAGCAGGGCCTCAAGGTCGGCGTACGTGCGTGCCGCGTAGGCCCGCTGCAACCGCTCGTCGTACTCGTGCAGATCCAGTCGGCCCTCGTCGAGGGCGACCCGCAACCGCTCGGCCACCGCCGCACGGTCCGAGTCCGCGGCTCGCATCCCGTCGCGCCCGTCCATGCCGGCAAGCATGCCACCGTCGCGCCACTCCGCCCGACCCCCGACATCGGTCGATCATGAAGTTATTGCCAGCCTCACCGGCGTGTCAGGGCAATAACTTCATGATCAACGGGGTGGGGGTGGGGTTAGGGGGTTTTGGTGGCTGCTGGCTGGCGGGCGGTGACCAGGTCGCCCAGGCGGCCGCGGCCTCCGTCGAACGCGGTGAGCACCCAGACGCCGTCCGGCAGCAGCGCCATCGAGTGCTCGACGTGCGCGGCCACCGAGCCGTCCCGGGTGACGACCGTCCACCCGTCGGCCAACTCGGCCGTACGCGGGGACGCCATGGTGATCATCGGTTCGATGGCCAGCGCCATTCCGGGGACCAGTCGTGGGCCCTTGCCCGGCCGACCGTGGTTGAGCACGTGCGGGTCCTGGTGCATCTCGGTGCCGATGCCGTGCCCGCCGTAGCCGTCGACGATGCCGTACCGGCCGCCCTTGCGGACAGCGGTCTCCACGGCGTGCGAGATGTCGGTGAGGCGACCCTTGCCGCTGGCCGCGCCACGCGCGGCGGCGGCGATGCCGGCCCACATCGCGTCCTCGGCGACCTCGGCCATCTTCAGTAGCGCCGGGTCGACGTCGCCGACCCCGACCGTGATCGCGGAGTCGCCGTGCCACCCGTCCAGCACCGCGCCGCAGTCGATGGAAATCAGGTCACCGGCCTGGAGCACCTGCTTCGGCGACGGGATGGCGTGCACGATCTGCTCGTTGACCGAGGAGCAGATCGACGCCGGAAAGCCGTGATAGCCCTTGAACGACGGAACGCCGCCCGCCTCGCGGATGGTCGCCTCAGCGATGGCGTCCAGATCGGCGGTGCTCACGCCGGGGGCAACAGCCTCCCGCATCCGGCGGAGCGCCTCGGCGACCACCAGCCCGGCGGCCCGCATCTTCTCGATCTGGTCAGGGGTCTTCAGCTGGATGTCCAGCTGGGGACGACGCATGGAGCGGTTACCTTTCGTTGCCGAACAGCGGGGCACATAACGCGTACCCCGCTGTTCGCACTCTATCCGCCGTGGCCCGGCCGGACCTCAGCCGCCGTACGACCGCAACGCGTCGATGGCCCGGGTGGTGACGTCCTCCACCGGCCCGGTGGCGTCGATCCCGACCAGCTTGCCCTGAGCGCCGTAGTAGTCGACCAGGGGTGCGGTCTTCTCGCTGTATTCACGGAGCCGCGTGGCGATCGTCTCCGGCTTGTCGTCGTCGCGCTGGAACAACTCGGCGCCGCACCTGTCACAGATGCCGGGCCGGGTGGTGGCGTCGAACTCGACGTGCCAGATCTTGCCGCAGCCCCGGCAGGTACGCCGACCGGAGAGCCGCCGGATCACCTCGTCGTCGTCGACGACCAGCTCCAGGACCAGATCCAGGGCGGTGCCCAGATCGGCGAGGAGCTTGTCCAGAGCGGCCGCCTGCGGAGTCGTCCGCGGGAAGCCGTCGAGCAGGAAACCCTCGCTGGCGTCGGGCTCGGCCAGCCGGTCCCGGACCATGTTGATGGTGACCTCGTCCGGGACCAGCTCGCCTGCGTCCATGTACCGCTTCGCCTCGACACCGAGGGGCGTGCCCTGGGTGACGTTCGACCGGAAGATGTCTCCGGTCGAGATCTTCGGCACCGAGAGGTGTGCGGCGATGAACTCGGCCTGTGTGCCCTTGCCCGCGCCCGGCGGGCCAACCAGAACGAGTCTCATCTACCGCAGGAACCCTTCGTAGTTCCGCTGCATGAGTTGGCTCTCGATCTGCTTCACGGTCTCCAGACCGACGCCGACCATGATGAGCACAGCGGTGCCGCCGAACGGGAAGTTCTGGTACTGCTGGTTGTCCAGCCAGATGAAGAAGAAGTTCGGCAGGATCGAGATGACGCCCAGGTAGAGCGCGCCCGGCAGGGTGATCCGGCTGAGGATGAAGTCGAGGTAGTCGGCGGTCGGCTTGCCCGGGCGGATACCCGGCACGAACCCGCCGTACTTCTTCATGTTGTCCGCGACCTCGGTCGGGTTGAACGTGATCGAGACGTAGAAGTACGTGAAGAAGATGATCAGCAGGAAGTAGACCGAGATGTAGATCGGGCTGCTCGGGTTGACCAGGTTGTTCTGGATCCACGACTGGGTCTTGCCCGGGTCGGTCTGGTCGAAGAACTGCAGCGCCAACTGCGGCAGGTAGAGCAGCGACGACCCGAAGATGACCGGGATCACACCCGCCTGGTTGACCTTCAGCGGGATGTAGGTCGAGGTGCCGCCGTACATCCGCCGGCCGATCATCCGCTTGGCGTACTGCACCGGGATCCGGCGCTGCGCCTGCTCGATGAAGGTGACCGCGGTGATGACCACCAGGACCAGCGCGATGACCAGGGCGAACATGTCCCAGCCCTTGCTGGTCTTGATCTGCCAGCCCTCGCTGGGCAGCCGCGCCGCGATCGAGGTGAAGATCAGGACGGACATGCCGTTGCCGACGCCGCGGTCGGTGATCAGCTCACCGAGCCACATGACCATGCCGGTGCCGGCGGTCATCGTCATCACCAGGATGGCCAGGGTCAGCCAGTCCGGGATGCCGGTGCCGGTGGGGATGATCGGGAACTGGTCGCAGCGGTTCTGGAACAGCTGGCCCGAGCGGGCCAGGGCCACGAACGCCGAGGCCTGCAGCACGCCGAGACCGAGGGTCAGGTAGCGCGTGTACTGGGTGATCTTCGCCTGACCGGCCTGGCCCTCCTTGCGGAGCTGCTCCAGGCGGGGGATCACGACGGTCAGCAGCTGCAGGATGATCGACGCGGTGATGTAGGGCATGATGCCCAGCGCGAAGACCGAGAGCTGTAGCAGCGCTCCACCGGAGAAGAGGTTGAGCAGGTTCACCACCCCGGTGGTGTCACCCTGGATGGTGTCGAGGCACTTCTGCACGTTGCCGTACGAGACGCCCGGGCTGGGGAGCGTTGCACCCAGCCGGTAGACCGCGATGATGCCTACTGTGAACAGCAGCTTCTTGCGCAGGTCAGGCGTACGGAACGCACTGAGAAAGGCGGACAGCAACTTCTTCCTCCTGCGCGAGGCGGGCCGCCGGTGATCCCTGGCGGGTCGGGGTGGATCACGGGCGAGTGCCCGCAATCCATGGCTGGGATGGGACTCTAACAGCCTCACCCCGGTCCGGGCAGATGCGCCCGACTACATAAATCGCTTCCGATGTTACCGGGCGCTCAGGCCCCAGGCAGACCATGGCGCCCGCCAGTTGCTCTCAACTGGACGGGCGCCATGGTCGTACGCCTTACAGCTCGGTGACGGAGCCACCGGCGGCAGCGATCTTCTCCTTGGCCGACGCACTGAACGCGTGCGCCGACACCTGGAGCGCCACACCGCCGAGGTCCCCGGTGCCGAGGACCTTGACCGGGTGACCCTTGCGGACCGCGCCGGACTCGACGAGCTCCAGCGGGCCGACCTGACCACCGTTCGGGAACAGCTCAGCGAGTCGGTCCAGGTTGACAACCTGGAAGACCACCTTGAACTTGTTCTTGAAGCCCTTCATCTTCGGCAGGCGCATGTGGATGGGCATCTGCCCACCCTCGAACGCCGCCGAGATGTTCTTGCGGGCCTTGGAACCCTTGGTACCGCGACCAGCGGTCTTGCCCTTGGAGCCCTCACCGCGACCCACACGGGTCTTGGCGGTCTTGGAACCGGGCGCCGGGCGCAGGTGATGCACCTTGATCGTCATTACTCGACCTCCTCGACCTTCACGAGGTGGCTCACAGTGAAGATCATGCCGCGGATCTCGGGCCGGTCCTCCTTGACCACCACGTCGTTGATCCGCTTGAGACCGAGCGAACGCAGCGACTCACGCTGGTTGTGCTTGGTCCCGATACCGGACCGGAGCTGGGTGACCTTCAGGCGTGCCATCAGTGCGCCACCCCCGCACGCGACGCCAGCATGGCGGCCGGCGCGACGTCCTCCACCGGCAGACCACGACGCGCCGCGACCTGCTCGGGGGACTCAAGCCCCTTCAGGGCCGCCACGGTGGCGTGCACGATGTTGATCGGGTTCGACGAGCCGAGGCTCTTGGAGAGCACGTCGTGGATCCCAGCGCACTCCAGCACGGCACGCACCGGTCCACCGGCGATGACACCCGTACCGGCCGAGGCCGGCTTGAGCAGCACCACGCCAGCGGCGTCCTCACCCGTCACCGGGTGCGGAATCGACTGACCGATCCGCGGAACCTTGAAGAAGTGCTTCTTGGCCTCCTCGACACCCTTGGCGATGGCCGCGGGCACCTCCTTGGCCTTTCCGTAGCCCACGCCGACCGTGCCGTCGCCGTCGCCCACGATCACCAGGGCGGTGAAGCTGAAGCGACGACCACCCTTCACGACCTTGGCGACGCGGTTGATCGCGACGACCCGCTCAAGGTGCGGGGTCTTCTCGACGGGCGCGTTTCCGCGGCCGCCCTCACGGCGGTTGTCGCGGCGACCACCCTCGTTGCCACCGGACCCGCCGCCACGGCGCTGTTGACCTGGCATCAGCAGCCTTCCTTATCTCTCGTGACGGGGTTGTTAGAACTCGAGCCCGGCTTCGCGGGCGGCGTCGGCAAGCGCGGCGACTCGCCCCGCGTACCGGTTGCCACCGCGGTCGAAGACGACCTTGGAGACGCCAGCGGCCTTGGCCCGCTCGGCGAGCAGAGCGCCCACCTTGCCAGCGAGGGCGCTCTTGTCGCCCTCCGCACCGCGCAGCGAGGCGTCCAGGGTCGACGCCGACGCCAGGGTGTGACCCTTGGTGTCGTCGACGACCTGGGCGACCATGTGCCGCAGCGAACGGGTGACGACCAGGCGCGGACGCTCGGCCGTACCGGTGACGTTCTTGCGGACGCGGAAGTGTCGACGCGCACGCCCAACGGCGCGCTTGGCGGCGACACCGCGGCGGCGCTTGAGCAGCGTGGCGCTCACTTCTTACCTGCCTTTCCGGCCTTGCGGCGGATGACCTCGCCCTGGTACTTGACGCCCTTGCCCTTGTAGGGCTCCGGCGGGCGGATCTTCCGGATATTGGCGGCGACCTCACCGACCTGCTGCTTGTCGATGCCAGCCACGTGGAACAGGGTCGGCCGCTCCACCGTGAAGGTGATGCCCGCCGGGGCGGAGACGACCACCGGGTGCGAGAACCCGAGCGCGAACTCGAGGTCCGAACCCTTGGCGGTGACCCGGTAACCGGTGCCGGCGATCTCCAGGCTCTTGCGGTAGCCCTCGGTGACCCCGACGATCATGTTCGCAACCAGCGTACGGCTCAGGCCGTGGAGTTCCTTGGCCTTGCGCTCGTCGTTCGGCCGGTTGACGCTCAGCTGCCCATCCTCGGCCCGATCGATCGTGATCGGCTCGGCGAGGGTGTGCTCAAGCTGGCCCTTGGGGCCCTTGACCTTGACGGTCTGCCCGTCGATCGTGATGTCGACGCCGGCTGGTACCGGGATCGACTTACGTCCAATTCGCGACATTTCTACCAGTCTCCCGTTACCAGACGAAGGCGAGGACTTCCCCGCCAACACTCCGCTTGCGGGCCTGCCGGTCGGTCAGCAGCCCCTGGGACGTCGAAATGATCGCCACGCCCAGCCCACCGAGCACCCGCGGGAGCCCGTCCGACTTGGCGTACACCCGGAGACCGGGCTTGGACACGCGCTTGATGCCGGCCAGGCTCCGCTCGCGGTTCTGGCCGTACTTCAGCTCGACGACCAGTCGCTTGCCGACGGCGCCCTCCTCGGGCTCCTCGACCGACCAGGTGGCGATGTAACCCTCGGCCTTCAGGACCTCGGCGATGTTCGCCTTGATCTTGGAGTAGGGCATCTTCACCTGATCGTGGTACGCCTGGTTGGCGTTACGCAGACGCGTGAGCATGTCTGCGATCGGGTCGGTCATCGTCATGGATTTCGTCAGCCTTTCTCGCCGGGGTTCCCGGGGCATCAGCCCCGGGCCTACGGCGAAGAGCAATACCTAATCGGTGCAGGAGTTCCCGGCCGACGGCCGGGACGCGGTCGCCCTTACCAGGAAGCCTTGGACACGCCCGGCAGCTCACCGCGGTGAGCCATCTCCCGGATGCAGACCCGGCAGAGCCCGAACTTGCGGTAGACCGCCTTCGGACGCCCGCACCGCTGGCAGCGGGTGTACGCGCGAACCGAGAACTTCGGCTTCGCGGCCGCCTTGATGATCAGCGCCTTCTTGGCCATCTCAGTTCTCCTTGAACGGGAAGCCCAGGAGCTTGAGCAGCGCCCGGCCCTCGTCGTCGGTCGTGGCGGTCGTGACCACCGTGATGTCCATGCCCCGCTGGCGATCGATCCGGTCCTGGTCGATCTCGTGGAACACCGACTGCTCGGTCAGACCGAACGTGTAGTTGCCGTGCCCGTCCAGCTTGCGCCCGTCCAGGCCGCGGAAGTCGCGGATACGGGGCAGCGAGATGGAGAGCAGCCGGTCCAGGAACTCCCACATCCGGTCGCCGCGAAGGGTGACCTTCGCGCCGATCGGCATGCCCTCGCGGAGCTTGAACTGCGCGATGGACTTGGTCGCCCGCCGCACCTGCGGCTTCTGGCCGGTGATCGTGGCGAGGTCGCGGACCGCACCGTCGATCAGCTTGGCGTCGCGAGCAGCCTCGCCGACACCCATGTTGACGACGATCTTGACCAGCCGCGGCACCTGCATGGGGTTGCCGTAGCTGTGCTGCTCACGCAGCTGGGCCACGATCTCGTTGCGGTACCGCTCCTTGAGGCGCGGCAGGGTCTTTTCGGTAGCCGTGGTCATCACAGGTCCTTACCGGTGCTACGCGCGATGCGGACCTTCTGGCCGTTGTCGTCGATCCGGTAACCGACGCGGGTCGGCTTGCCGTCGGAGTCCAGGACCTGCACGTTCGAGACGTGGATCGGGGCCTCCTGAGTGACGATGCCGCCGGTCTTGGCGCCACGCTGGGTGGTGCTGATTCGGGTGTGCTTCTTGACCCGGTTCACGCCCTCGACCAGGACCTTGTCCTGCCGCGGGTAGGCCGCAATGACCTTGCCCTTGGCGCCCTTGTCCTTGCCGGCGATGATGACGACCGTGTCGCCCTTCTTGACCTTCACGGTCACAACACCTCCGGCGCGAGGGAAATAATCTTCATGAACCGCTTGTCCCGCAGCTCCCGGCCCACCGGGCCGAAGATGCGGGTTCCACGCGGGTCCCCGCCGTCCTTGATGATGACGGCGGCGTTCTCGTCGAAGCGGATGTACGAGCCGTCCGGCCGACGCCTCTCCTTGGCGGTGCGAACGATGACCGCCTTGACGACGTCGCCCTTCTTCACACCGGCACCCGGGATCGCGTCCTTGACCGTGGCCACGATGACGTCGCCGATGCTCGCGTAGCGCCGACCCGAGCCACCGAGAACCCGAATGCACAGGATCTCCCGAGCACCCGTGTTGTCGGCGACACGCAGTCGCGACTCCTGCTGAATCACGTCTATCTCCTATGTCTGCCGGTTCTCCGGCCGCCGTAGCGGCCGGAGCCTGGCGGAACCTACGCCCGACGCAACGCCGGGCTCGAGCCTTCGCTACTTGGCCTTTTCCAGGATCTCCACGATCCGCCAACGCTTGGTGGCGCTCAGCGGCCGGGTCTCCATGATGAGAACCCGGTCACCGGTGCCAGCGGCGTTCTGCTCGTCGTGCACCTTCAGCTTGGCCGTACGGCGCATGATCTTGCCGTACAGCGCGTGCCGAACCCGGTCCTCGACCTCGACCACGACGGTCTTGTCCATCTTGTCGCTGATCACCAGGCCCTCGCGGACCTTGCGGCGCGACCGCGCGGCGGCGGTGGCGGTCTCTTCGGTCATGATGCAGTCACCTCAGTCGGCGCGGCCGAGAGCCCCAGCTCGCGCTCACGCATGATCGTGTAGATCCGGGCGATCTCCCGACGGATGACCTGCAACCGCCGGTTGTTGTCCAGCTGCCCGGTTGCGGCCTGCACGCGGAGGTTGAACAGCTCCGCCTTGGCCTCCCGCAGCTTCGTGACCAGCTCCTCTTCGGAGAGCTCACGCAGCTCGGTCGCCTTAACGCCCGCTGCCATCAGGATTCACCCACTTCGCGCGTAACAATGCGGCACTTCATCGGGAGCTTGTGGATCGCGCGACGCATGGCCTCTCGCGCGGTCTGCTCGTTGGGGAAGGACATCTCGAAGAGAACCCGCCCCGGCTTGACGTTGGCGACCCACCACTCGGGCGAACCCTTACCGGAACCCATCCGGGTCTCGGCAGGCTTCTTGGTGAGGGCCTGGTCCGGGAAGATCGTGATCCAGACCTTGCCACCACGCTTGATGTGGCGAGTCATCGCGATACGTGCCGACTCGATCTGCCGGTTCGTCACGTACGCCGGCTCGAGAGCCTGGATCCCGAACTCGCCGAACACCACCCGGTTACCACCCTTGGACGCGCCACTGCGGTCCGGGTGGTGCGGCTTGCGGAAGCCCTTCGGGGGCTTGCGCGGCATCAGCATCTGTCAGCCCTCCTGCTGCGTTTCTGCCGGAGCAGCAGTGGCGGCGACAGCTGCGCTGTCGACCGGCTCGCCGCTCGGCGTCTCGGCCTGCTGCGCGATGGTGGTCGCAGCAGCCCGACCGGCCTCGGTGCCACCAGCCGTGGTGCCGGACGAACCCGACCGGCCACGGCGCGGACGCTCGGGACGGTCGCCGCGCTCACCACGACGCGGGCGGGACGGACCGGCCTCGGCCGGAGCCTCCCGGCCCGGGACGGCGTCGCCCTTGTAGATCCAGACCTTCACACCGATCCGACCGAACGTGGTACGGGCCTCGAAGAAGCCGTACTCGATGTTGGCCCGCAGCGTGTGCAGCGGAACCCGGCCCTCACGGTAGAACTCGGTCCGGCTCATCTCGGCGCCGCCGAGGCGACCCGAGACCTGAACCCGGATGCCCTTGCAGACCGGGTTCTTCATCGCCGACTGCATGGCCTTGCGCATCGCCCGACGGAAGCTGACCCGGCTGGACAGCTGCTCGGCCACGCCCTGCGCAACCAGCTGAGCGTCCGACTCGGGGTTCTTCACCTCGATGATGTTCAGCTGAACCTGCTTGCCGGTGAGCTTCTCAAGCTCGCCGCGGATCCGGTCGGCCTCCGCACCCTTACGGCCGATGACGATGCCCGGCCGGGCGGTGTGGATGTCGACGCGGACCCGGTCGCGGGTGCGCTCGATGTCGACCTTGGAGATGCCGGCACGCTCGAGGCCCTTGGACATCATCCGGCGGATCTTGACATCCTCGCCGATGTAGTCCTTGTAGAGCTTGTCCGCGAACCAGCGGGACTTCCAGTCGGTCGAGATGCCGAGCCGGAACCCAGTGGGGTGAACCTTCTGACCCATTACTCGGCGTCCTCCGTCTTGCTCTGCGCTTCGGCCGGTGCGGCCTCCGTGGCCGGGGCGGCCTTCTTCGCCGCGGCCTTCCTCGGCGCTGCCGGCGCGACCGCTTCGACCGCCACGGTGATGTGGCAGGTGCGCTTGCGGATTCGGTACGCCCGACCCTGCGCCCGCGGCTGGAACCGCTTCATCGTCGGGCCCTCGTCCACGAAGGCCTCGCTGACGAGCAGCGCGTCGGGGTCCAGCCGCTCGTTGTTCTCCGCGTTGGCGATCGCGCTAGCGAGCACCTTGTACACCTGCTCGCTCGCAGCCTGCGGCGCGAACTGCAGCACCGTGAGCGCCTCCTTCGCGGGCAGGCCGCGGACGAGGTTGACCACCCGGCGCGCCTTCATCGGCGAGATGCGCACGTGCCGCGCAACCGCCCGCGCGCCCGGAAGCACCGGAGCGTCGCCCTTTCCTGGCATCGCTGTAACCCCTTGTTCCCTCTATCCGTATGCCCGCGGCGTCAGCGCCGACGGCTCTTCCGGTCGTCCTTCTCGTGACCCTTGAACGTGCGGGTCAGCGCGAACTCGCCGAGCTTGTGCCCGACCATCGCCTCGGTCACGAACACCGGGACGTGCTTGCGTCCGTCATGCACGGCGATCGTGTGCCCCAGCATCTCGGGGATGATCGTCGAGCGCCGCGACCAGGTCTTGATCACGTTCTTGGAGCCCTTGTCGTTCTGAACTTCCACCTTCTTGAGCAGGTGGTCGTCTACGAACGGGCCCTTCTTCAGGCTGCGAGGCATGTCTTATCTCCCTCAGCCGCGCTTACGCGTGGCGTAGCGACGGCGGACGATCAGCCGGTCACTCGGCTGGCCCTTACGGCGGGTGCGGCCCTCGGGCTTACCCTGCGGGTTGACCGGGTGGCGACCACCGGAGGTCTTACCCTCACCACCACCGTGCGGGTGGTCGACCGGGTTCATGGCGACACCACGGACGGTCGGGCGCTTGCCCTTCCACCGCATCCGGCCGGCCTTACCCCAGTTGATGTTCGACTGGTCGGCGTTGCCGATCTCGCCGATGCTGGCGCGGCAGCGCACGTCCACCCGCCGGATCTCGCCGGACGGCATACGAAGGGTCGCGTACGCGCCCTCGCGGCCGAGCAGCTGGATGCCGACGCCGGCGGAACGGGCCAGCTTGGCCCCGCCACCCGGACGCAGCTCCACGTTGTGGATCGTGGTACCGACCGGGATGTTGCGCAGCGGCAGGTTGTTACCCGGCTTGATGTCGGCGCCCGGGCCGGACTCGACGCGGTCGCCCTGCTTCATGTCCTTCGGCGCGAGGATGTACCGCTTCTCGCCGTCGGCGTAGTGCAGCAGCGCGATGCGCGCCGTGCGGTTCGGGTCGTACTCGATGTGAGCGACCTTCGCCGGCACGCCGTCCTTGTCGACCCGCTTGAAGTCGATCAGACGATACTGGCGCTTGTGACCGCCACCGTGGTGCCGCGTGGTGATCCGGCCGTGGGCGTTACGCCCGCCCTTCTTCGGCAACGGAGCCAGCAGCGACTTTTCCGGCGTGGACCGGGTGATCTCGGCGAAGTCAGCGACGCTGGAGCCACGTCGGCCCGGCGTCGTCGGCTTGTACTTACGGATAGCCATTGTCTACACCCCTCAGCTGACCGGGCCGCCGAAGGCCTCGATACGGTCACCGTCAGCCAGCTTCACGATCGCCCGCTTGGTCGCCTTGCGCTGACCGAAGCCGGTCTTGGTGCGCTTGCGCTTACCCTGGCGGTTGAGCGTGTTGACCGTCAGGACGCGGACGTTGAAGATCTGCTGGATAGCGATCTTGATCTCGGTCTTGTTCGCGTCCGGGTGCACCAGGAAGGTGTACCAGTTCCGGTTCAGCTCGCTGTAGCTCTTCTCCGAGACGACCGGCGCCACGATGATGTCGCGCGGGTCGGCGATCGTGCTCACTTGCCACCCTCCTCGGTGGTCTCGGCGGGCACGCCCAGGAACTCGTCAAGGGCGTCCTTGGTGAAGACCACGTCGTCGGCCACCAGCACGTCGTACGTGTTCAGCTGGCCGGACTCGATCAGGTGCACGCGCGGCTCGTTGCGCAGCGACACCCAGTTCAGCTCGTCGGTGCTGCTCAGCACGACCAGGACCCGACGGGCCTCGGTGAGCTTGGTCAGCGTGGCCAGGGCCGCCTTGGTCGACGGCTTCTCGCCCGAGACGAACGCCTCGACGACGTGCACCTGCCCGGCGCGAGCCCGGTCGGAGAGGGCACCGCGCAGCGCGGCGGCCTTCATCTTCTTCGGGGTCCGCTGGCTGTAGTCGCGCGGCACGGGACCGTGCACGACGCCACCGCCGGCGAACTGCGGCGCGCGGATCGAGCCCTGCCGGGCGCGACCGGTGCCCTTCTGCTTGTACGGCTTCTTGCCGCCACCGGCGACCTCGCCGCGGGTCTTGGCCTTGTGCGTGCCCTGTCGGGCCGCCGCGAGCTGGGCCACCACGACCTGGTGCATCAGCGCGACGTTGGCCTGCACGTCGAAGATGTCCTCCGGCAGCTCGACCGAGCCGCTGGTGGTGCCTTCGACGGTGCGCACGTCAACGGTGGTCACTTGGCCGCACCGCCCTTCTTCACCTTGCTCTTGGCCGCGGTCCGGACCAGAACCAGCGCGCCCTTGGGGCCAGGAATGGCACCCCGGACGAGCAGCAGGTTGTTCTCGGTGTCGACCGCCTGGACGGTGAGGTTCTGCACGGTGTACCGCACGCCACCCATGCGGCCGGCCATCCGGGTGCCCTTGAAGACACGACCCGGAGTGGCGCAGGCGCCGATGGAACCGGGCGAGCGGTGCTTACGCTCGACACCGTGGCCGGCGCCCAGGCCGTGGAAGCCGTGCCGCTTCATCGGGCCGGCGTAGCCCTTGCCCTTGGTCTTGCCGGTGACGTCGATGGTGACGCCGGCCGGGAACTCCTCGACCGTGACTTCCTGGCCGAGCGAGTATTCCCCGGCGTCCGTGGTGCGCAGCTCGACGATGTGCCGGCGCGGCGCCACGTCCGCCTTGGCGTAGTGCCCGCTGATCGGCTTCTTGACCTTGCGCGGGTCGATGGTGCCGTACGCCAGCTGGACCGCTGAGTAACCGTCCTTCTCGGCGCTACGAACCTGGCTGATGACGCACGGGCCGGCCTCGACCACGGTCACGGGAACAACACGGTTGTTGTCCCAGACCTGGGTCATGCCGAGCTTGGCGCCCAGGATCCCCTTGACTTGCCTGTCCATTTGTCCGGTCCCTACAGCTTGATCTCGATGTCGACGCCAGCCGGCAGGTCGAGGCGCATGAGCGAGTCGACCGTCTTCGGGGTCGGGTCGATGATGTCGATCAGCCGCTTGTGCGTGCGCATCTCGAAGTGCTCGCGCGAGTCCTTGTACTTGTGCGGCGAGCGGATAACGCAGAAACGGTTGATCTCCGTGGGCAGCGGCACCGGGCCCGCGACCTGCGCCCCGGTGCGCGTCACCGTCTCGACGATCTTCCGAGCCGAGGAGTCGACGACCTCGTGGTCATAGGCCTTGAGCCGGATGCGGATCTTCTGTCCCGCCATGGTGGCTTCTGTTCCTTCTCTCGATGCCGCTGTGTTGCGGGCGCCTGTACCGGCTGGCACAGGCCCACTTCGCCGACCCCCGCGGTCGGGCGTGTCGCGCCCTCGGGCCGAGCTCCGCCCCTTGGTTCCGGAGTGGTGCTGACCGCGCGGTGGGTCAAGGCGCCGATCGCATTACCGCGACCAGAACGCCGTGCGAGGGTGGTTGGCGACTGGGCCGCCAACCACCCTACGCTCGACTGCCTCGCCACCCGGAGGTTCAGCGAAAGCCGAACACAGGCGACGAACTGTCGTTACGCAACCTGACTAGTATGCCGCACGACCGGCGGCGGGTCTAATCGGGGTTACCTAGCTCACTTGTTGATCTTGGTGACGAACCCGGCGCCGACGGTGCGGCCACCCTCGCGGATCGCGAACTTGAGGTTCTCCTCCATGGCGATGGGCTGGATCAGCTTCACCGACATGGACGTGTTGTCACCCGGCATGACCATCTCGGTGCCCTCGGGGAGGGTGACGACACCGGTGACGTCCGTGGTCCGGAAGTAGAACTGCGGGCGGTAGTTCTGGAAGAACGGGGTGTGCCGGCCGCCCTCCTCCTTGGAGAGGATGTAGACCGTCGCCTCGAACTCCGTGTGCGGGGTGTTCGAGCCCGGCTTCACGACGACCATGCCGCGCTCGACCTCGTCGCGCTTGGTACCACGCAGCAGCAGGCCGACGTTCTCACCTGCGCGGGCGTCGTCCAGGGTCTTCCGGAACATCTCGATCGCGGTGACCTTGGTCTTGAAGCTCTTCTCCTTGATACCGACGAGCTCAACATCCTCGTTCGGCAGGAGAACGCCGCGCTCCACGCGACCGGTGACGACGGTGCCACGACCGGTGATCGTGAAGACGTCCTCAACCGGCATCAGGAACGGCTTGTCAACCTCGCGCTCCGGCTGCGGGATCGAGGTGTCGACCGCCGTCATCAGGTCCAGCAGCTTGCCGGTCCACTCGGGGTCACCCTCGAGGGCCTTCAGCGCCGAGACCCGAACGACCGGCAGGTCGTCACCCGGGTACTCCTGCGAGGAGAGCAGCTCACGGACCTCGAGCTCGACGAGCTCCAGGAGCTCCTCGTCATCGACCATGTCGCTCTTGTTGAGCGCCACGACGATGTACGGCACACCGACCTGACGGGCCAGCAGCACGTGCTCGCGGGTCTGCGGCATCGGGCCGTCGGTCGCCGCGACCACCAGGATCGCGCCGTCCATCTGCGCGGCACCGGTGATCATGTTCTTGATGTAGTCGGCGTGCCCAGGGCAGTCGACGTGCGCGTAGTGCCGCGACTCGGTCTGGTACTCGACGTGCGCGATCGAGATCGTGATGCCGCGGGCCTTCTCCTCCGGCGCCTTGTCGATCTCGTCGAACGGCGTGTAGGGGTTCAGGTCCGGGTACTGGTCGTGCAGGACCTTGGTGATGGCCGCCGTCAGCGTCGTCTTACCGTGGTCGATGTGACCAATGGTGCCGATGTTGACGTGCGGCTTAGTCCGCTCGAACTTAGCCTTCGCCACTGGTGTCCTCCTGTGGACTTCTTGGTTCGTACGCCCGGCGCGCCGGTCGGCGCTTAGGACTCTGTCGACAGCCTTTCCGGCCTGACGGCCGGAGAGCCTTTGTGGGTTCTGCGGCGATGAAGCCTACAGGCCCGGTCTCACGCGATCCGATCGTGGTGGCCGCGGGCGGGTGAACCCTCCCGCGACCAACCACGAATCACCTGCTCAGAGCGTTACTCGCCCGTTGCCTTGGCGATGATCTCCTTCGCGACGCTCTGCGGAACCTCGGCGTAGGAGTCGAACTGCATGCTGTAGCTAGCCCGGCCCTGGGTCTTCGACCGCAGGTCGCCGACGTAGCCGAACATCTCCGACAACGGCACCAGGGCCCGGACGATGCGGGCGCCACTGCGCTCCTCCATCGCCTGGATGATGCCGCGGCGGGAGTTGAGGTCACCGATGACGTCACCCATGTTCTCCTCAGGAGTGGTGACTTCAACGGCCATCATCGGCTCGAGCAACGCCGGGTCGGCCTTGCGGGCCGCGTCCTTCATCACCATCGAGCCGGCGATCTTGAATGCCATTTCCGACGAGTCGACCTCGTGGTACTGGCCGTCCAGCAGGGTCAGCTTCACGCCGACCAGCGGGAAGCCCGCCAGGATGCCGTACTGCAGCGCGTCCTGCGCACCGGCGTCCACCGAGGGGATGAACTCCCGGGGGATGCGGCCGCCGCTGACGGCGTTGGCGAACTCGTAGGTCGGCGAGTCGTTGTCCAGCGGAAGCGGCTCGACGCTCACGATCACGCGGGCGTACTGGCCGGAACCACCGGTCTGCTTCTTGTGGGTGTACTCGACCTTGTCCACCTTGCGGCGGATGGTCTCGCGGTACGCCACCTGCGGCTTGCCGACGTTGGCCTCGACGTTGAACTCGCGGCGCATCCGGTCGACCAGGATGTCCAGGTGCAGCTCACCCATGCCGGAGATGACCGTCTGACCGGTCTCCTCGTCCAGCTGGACGCGGAAGGTCGGGTCCTCCTCGGCCAGGCGCTGGATGGCCGTGCCCAGCTTCTCCTGGTCGGACTTGGTCTTCGGCTCGATCGCCACCGAGATGACCGGCTCCGGGAAGGTCATCGACTCCAGGATTACCGGGTTCGCCGGGTCGGAGAGAGTGTCGCCGGTGGTGGTCTGCTTGAGACCCTGCACGGCGATGATGTCGCCGGCCTGCGCCGACGGACGCTCTTCCCGCTTGTTGGCGTGCATCTGGTAGATCTTGCCGATCCGCTCCTTGCGGTCCTTGGTGGAGTTGACCACCTGGGAACCGGAATCGAGCGTGCCGGAGTAGACCCGCACGTAGGTGAGCTTGCCCAGGTGCTTGTCCGTCTGGATCTTGAAGGCCAGGCCGGAGAAGGGCTCCGAGTTGGACGGCTTACGCAGCAGCGGGGTCTCGCCGTCGGTGGCCGTACCCTCGATCGCCGGAACGTCCAGCGGCGACGGCAGGAAGTCGACCACGGCGTCGAGCATGGGCTGGACGCCCTTGTTCTTGAACGCCGAGCCGCACAGCACCGGGTTGGCCTTGCCGGCGATGGTGGCACGCCGGATGGCGGCCTTGATCTCCTCGACGGAGATCTCCTCGCCCTCCAGGTACTTCTCCATCACCGCGTCGTCGACGTCGGCGAGGGTCTCCATCAGCTTCTCGCGCCACTCGGCCGCGGAGTCGGCCAGGTCGGCCGGGATCTCCTCAACCGCGTAGTCCTCACCCTTCTGGGTCTCCCCGCGCCAGGTGAGCGCGCGCATGCCGATCAGGTCGACGACACCGATGTGGTCGCCCTCGAGCCCGATCGGGATCTGGAGCACCAGCGGGGTGGCGTTCAACCGGTCGATCATCATCTGCACGCAGCGGAAGAAGTCGGCGCCGGTCCGGTCGAGCTTGTTGACGAAGCACATACGCGGGACGTTGTACTTGTCGGCCTGCCGCCAGACGTTCTCCGTCTGCGGTTCCACGCCGGCGACACCGTCGTAAACCGCGACCGCACCATCCAGGACCCGCAGCGACCGCTCGACCTCGACCGTGAAGTCGACGTGACCGGGCGTGTCGATGATCTGGATCGTGTGGTCTTTCCACTCACACTTGGTAGCAGCGGAGGTGATGGTGATACCACGCTCCTGCTCCTGCTCCATCCAGTCCATGACGGCAGCGCCCTCGTGGACCTCACCGATCTTGTACGTGATGCCGGTGTAGAACAGGATTCGCTCGGTGGTCGTGGTCTTACCGGCATCGATGTGCGCCATGATGCCGATGTTGCGTACCTTGGCGAGCGCGTCTGCGGCGGCCACTTCAATCCCTACTTATCGTCGTCTCGACTCAACTGGTGGCGGTTCCGGCGCCCGAAGGCGCCGGAACCAGGGTGTTACCAGCGGTAGTGCGCGAAGGCCTTGTTGGACTCGGCCATCTTGTGCGTGTCCTCGCGCCGCTTCACGGCGGCACCGAGGCCGTTGCTCGCGTCCAGCAGCTCGTTCATCAGCCGCTCGACCATGGTCTTCTCGCGCCGGGCGCGGGAGTACGTGACCAGCCAGCGCAGGCCCAGGGTGGTCGCCCGGGTCGGGCGGACCTCGACCGGAACCTGGTAGGTGGCGCCACCGACACGACGGCTGCGCACCTCGAGGGTCGGCTTGACGTTGTCCATCGCCCGCTTGAGGGTGACGACCGGGTCGGTGCCGGACTTCTCGCGGCAGCCCTCGAGGGCCGCGTACACGATGGACTCGGCGAGCTGACGCTTGCCGCGGAGCAGGATCTTGTTCACCAGCTGGGTGACCAGCGGCGAGTTGTACACCGGGTCAGCGACCAGTGGCCGCCGCGGAGCGGGTCCCTTACGCGGCATGTCAGCTCTTCTCCTTCTTCGCGCCGTAACGGCTGCGCGCCTGCTTGCGGTTGCGGACACCCTGGGTGTCCAGCGAGCCGCGAACGATCTTGTAACGCACGCCGGGGAGGTCCTTCACCCGGCCGCCGCGGACGAGCACGATCGAGTGCTCCTGCAGGTTGTGACCGACGCCGGGGATGTAGGCGGTCACCTCGATCTGGCTGCTGAGCTTCACGCGAGCGACCTTGCGCAGCGCCGAGTTCGGCTTCTTAGGGGTGGTGGTGTACACGCGGGTGCACACGCCGCGCCGCTGGGGGGAACCCTTCAGCGCCGGGGTCTTGGTCTTGGTCGTCTTCGCCTGGCGGCCCTTTCGGACCAGCTGCTGGATCGTGGGCACCGGGTTTCTCCGCTCCCTTCGGCCGCATCCGCGGCCGCGCCGTCTGCTCGTTAGCCGGCCTGATGACCGGCTCTCCTACATTCCGACCAGGGTCGCCTTGCGGAGACCCCGGCACCCGCGGTCGGGCGTGTCGCCCTCGTCACGGCCCCGTTGCGACGCTCTCGCGTGCGTACCGGGTTTGTGTCACCGGCGCGCGGGTCGCCCCGCCCCGGATCCTTGGCTTGTCGTGCCGCCGTCCGTAAGCCGGAAACAGCGCACGCACGAGTTGCCCGGGCATGCCCGGGCACAAGGGGAAAGAGTACCTACCACAACCGCCCAGGTCAAAACGGAACGGCCCGGCGGCTGTCTCACGCCCGCCGGCCAGATCTCGTCTTGCCCCGTCGCCCGCGATGGGCACCTACGAATACAAGTGTACCGGCTCCCCCGCAGAAGCACCCATCGCCCCCGGAGGGACCGGAACCCTTCCGCGGGAAAGCCCCGTCAGGTGCCGGAACCACCGGTGATCACCCTCACGTCAGGGTGAGGAGCAGGGCCAGCCCCAGGCCCAGCAGGCTGAGCAGTGCCCCCGCCGCGCCGCAGCTGATCCCGGCCATCGCCAGCCCGCGACCGGTGAACTGGACGGCGGAGGGCGCGGCCGGCCGGCGGATCTGGCGCCGGCCGAGCAGCCCGACGACGACCGCCGCGCCGCCGGCCAGCACACCCAGCGCGGCGAACGCTCCGGAGGCCCACGCCCCGCCGTCGTTCTTGAAGGCCACTCCGAAGCAGATCACCAGCAGCGAGACCAGGACCGATGCGACCCCCGCCACCAGCGCCCCGATGGCCAGCCCGGAGGTGACCGGCGCCACGTCCAGGTGGACGACGCCGAACGGCGTACCCGAGACCGCTTCCACCCGCTTCGGCGGCCGGCGCTGGTCGTCGGTGGGCGGCGGCACCGAACGCGCCTGCGCGCCACCCCACCCGGGGCCGTGCCCGGGCGGCGGACCCCAGCCGGGCGGCGTTCCGGGCCCGGACGACGGCGGACCCCAGCCGGGCGGTGCCCCGGGATTCGCCGGCGGACCCCAGCCGTACGGCGCACCCGGCCCGGACGACGGCGGACCCCAGCCGGGCGGCGCACCGGGCCCCGACGAGGGTGGGCTCCAGCCGTACGGCGCACCCGGTCCAGGTGCCGGCGGGCCCCAGCCGGGCGGCGCACCGGGACCGGGCGAGGGCGGGCCCCAGCCCTGCGGCGGCGTAGAGGCCGGCGCGCTGGAGACCGGGTACGGCTGCGCGGAGCCGGGCGCCGTGGTCGCGCCCCAGCCGGTCGGAGTCCAGCCGGGGTGCGGAGCCGGGGGCGGCGGTGCACCCGGGGTGGACACCGGTGGCTGTGGCTCACCGCCCGGGCCCGGTCGCGCCCAGTCGCTCGGCTCGGACGGAGGCGCCGGCGGGTCCGGAGGGCCGGCCGGTTCGGACGGAGGAGCCGACGGGTCCGGAGGGCCGGCCGGTTCGTCCGCGGGGGGCCGCGCCGGTTCCGTCACGAGGTCCTCCTGTCGAAAGGCCGCCACCGCCACACGGCGGACACCGGCCAGGCTACCGCCGCGAGCGCCGCGGCCCGCGCCCGGCAGCCAGCGGCGGCTCAGTCCATGTTCGCCGGGTAGTCGTGGCCGAACGGGGCGCCGGCCAACCGCACCACGCCGATGACCACCGCGGCCACCACGCTGACCGCGACCAGCACCAGGCCGGTCCAGGCCATCCACTCCCCCCGCCGCAGCCAGACGCTGCCGGTCAGGAAACCCCCCGAGGCGTACGCCTCCCGGCGCGCCTGTCGGGCCAGTTGCAGGGCCACCGTCGCCGGCACCACGCCACCGATGAACAACCCGGTCAGCATGCCGAGCAGGCCTAGCGCGAAGACCGCCCGTGCCTTCGTGGCGCGAGCCGGGTCCGGGTCCAGCGGGTGGCGCAGCCCCTGCGGGGCGACGGACACCTGCCCGGGTGCGGTCGTCATCCCCCCATCATGCCGAACCCGACCCGGGGGTGGGTGGGCACGGACACGACGAGGCCCCCGGCTTTCACCGGGGGCCTCGTCGTGTGACTGGTGCTTAGCGGTACGACCCGAAGTCGAAGTCGTCCAGCGGCACGGCCTGCCCGCTGGCCGGCCCGAAGCCGTAGTCGGTCTCCGGGTAACCGGTCATCGAGTAGACCTTGGCCTTGGCCTCCTCGGTCGGCTCGACCCGGACGTTGCGGTACTTGCTGATGCCGGTACCGGCCGGGATGAGCTTTCCGATGATCACGTTCTCCTTGAGGCCGACCAGCGAGTCGCTGCGCGAGTTGATCGCAGCGTCGGTCAGCACCCGGGTGGTCTCCTGGAAGGAGGCCGCCGAGAGCCAGGAGTCGGTGGCCAGCGAGGCCTTGGTGATACCCATCAGCACCGGACGGCCAGCGGCGGGCTCGCCGCCCTCCGAGACGAGCCGGCGGTTCTCCGACTCGAACAGCGCCCGGTCGACGAGCACACCCGGCAGGAACTCGGTCGAGCCGGAGTCGATGACCGTCACCCGCTTGAGCATCTGGCGGATGATGATCTCGATGTGCTTGTCGTGGATGAGCACACCCTGCGAGCGGTAGACCTCCTGGACCTCACTGGTCAGGTGGACCTGGACCGCCCGCGGACCCATGATCCGCAGCAACTCGTGCGGGTCGATGGTGCCCTCGGTCAGCTTCTCGCCGACCGCGACGTGACCGCCGTCGTGGGTCCGGAGCTTGACCCGCTTCGAGATCTTGTCGTAGACGATCTCTTCGCTGCCGTCGTCCGGCACCACGATGATCTTGCGCGAGCGCTCGCCGTCCTCGATCCGGATCCGGCCGGGGGTGTCGGCGATGGGCGCCTTACCCTTCGGGACCCGGGCCTCGAAGATTTCCTGAACACGCGGCAGCCCCTGGGTGATGTCCTCACCCGCGACACCACCGGTGTGGAAGGTACGCATCGTCAGCTGCGTACCGGGCTCACCGATGGACTGGGCGGCGATGATGCCGACCGCCTCGCCGATGTCGACCGACTTGCCGGTCGGCAGCGAGCGGCCGTAGCAGGCCGCGCAGACGCCCAGCTTCGACTCGCAGGTGAGCACGCTGCGCACCCGGACCGTCTCCACACCAGCGGCGACGATCTTGTCGACCCCGATGGAGTTGATGTCCTGACCGCGCTCGGCGACCACGGTGCCGTCCGGCCCCTTGATGTCGTCGGCGAGGGTACGGGCGTGCACGCTCGTCTCGGCGTGGGTGTGGACGACCAGCTTGCCGTCCAGCTTCTCGCCGATCTGCATCGGGATCGCCCGGTCGGTGCCGCAGTCCTCTTCGCGGATGATGACGTCCTGCGAGACGTCCACCAGACGACGGGTCAGGTAACCCGAGTCGGCGGTCCGCAGCGCGGTGTCGGCGAGACCCTTACGGGCACCGTGCGTGGAGATGAAGTACTCCAGCACGGACAGACCCTCCCGGTAGCTGGCCTTGATCGGCCGCGGGATGATCTCGCCCTTGGGGTTGGCCACCAGACCACGGATCGCCGCGATCTGCCGGAGCTGGAGCAGGTTACCGCGGGCACCCGAGTGGATCATCTTCCACAGCGGGTTCTCCTGCGGCAGCGCGGTGTCCATCTCCTTGGCGACCTCGTTGGTCGCCTTGGTCCAGATCTCGATGAGCTCGCCGCGACGCTCCTCGGCGGTCATCAGACCACGCTGGTACTGCTTGTCGATCTGGTCGGCGTCCTTCTCGTACCGCGCCAGGATCTCCGCCTTGCGCGGAGGCGCGATGACGTCCTCCATGCCGATCGTCACGCCGGACCAGGTGGCCCAGTGGAAACCGGCCTCCTTGAGCCCGTCCAGGGTGGCGGCAAGCGCCACCTTGGGGAAGCGCTCGGCGAGGTCGTTGACGATCGCGGAGAGCTGACCCTTGCGGATCTCGTAGTTCACGAAGCGGTAGCCCTGCGGCAGCGTCTCGTTGAACAGCACCCGACCGAGGGTGGTCTCCACGGTCAGCGGGTCACCCTCGACCCAGCCCTCCGGGGCGGTCCACGTCTCGGAGCCAGCGCCGTTGTCGACACCGACCACGCCACGCAGGCGGATCTTCACGGGCGCCTGCAGGTGCAGCTCGCCGTTGTCGAAGGCCATCCGCGCCTCGGCGTCCGAGCTGAACGCCCGGCCCTCGCCCTTCTCACCGGCGGTGAGGTGGGTGAGGTGGTACAGACCGATGACCATGTCCTGGGTGGGCATGGTGACCGGCTTACCGTCGGCCGGCTTGAGGATGTTGTTCGACGACAGCATGAGGATCCGCGCCTCGGCCTGAGCCTCGGCGGACAGCGGCACGTGCACCGCCATCTGGTCACCGTCGAAGTCGGCGTTGAACGCGGTGCAGACCAGCGGGTGGATCTGGATCGCCTTGCCCTCGACCAGCTGCGGCTCGAAGGCCTGGATGCCCAGGCGGTGCAGGGTCGGTGCGCGGTTGAGCAGCACCGGGTGCTCGCCGATGACCTCTTCCAGCACGTCCCACACGACCGGGCGCTGACGCTCGACCATCCGCTTGGCGGACTTGATGTTCTGTGCGTGGTTGAGGTCGACCAGCCGCTTCATCACGAACGGCTTGAACAGCTCCAGCGCCATCTGCTTGGGCAGACCGCACTGGTGCAGCTTGAGCTTCGGGCCGACCACGATGACCGAACGGCCGGAGTAGTCGACGCGCTTGCCCAGCAGGTTCTGGCGGAACCGGCCCTGCTTGCCCTTGAGCATGTCGGACAGCGACTTGAGCGGGCGGTTACCCGGGCCGGTGACCGGCCGGCCGCGACGGCCGTTGTCGAACAGCGCGTCGACGGCCTCCTGGAGCATCCGCTTCTCGTTGTTGACGATGATCTCGGGCGCGCCGAGGTCGATCAGCCGCTTGAGGCGGTTGTTCCGGTTGATCACGCGGCGGTACAGGTCGTTCAGGTCCGAGGTCGCGAAGCGGCCACCGTCGAGCTGCACCATCGGGCGCAGGTCCGGCGGGATGACCGGGACGCAGTCCAGCACCATGCCGAGCGGCGAGTTACGGGTGTTCAGGAACGCCGCGACGACCTTGAGTCGCTTGAGCGCCCGGATCTTCCGCTGGCCCTTGCCGGACCGGATGGTCTCCCGCAGGCTCTCGGCCTCGGCGTCGAGGTCCATGTTCTGGACCAGCGCCTTGATCGCCTCGGCGCCCATGGACCCGGTGAAGTACTCACCGAACCGGTCGCGCAGCTCGCGGTAGAGCAGCTCGTCGGTGACCAGCTGCTTCGGCTCCAGCTTGCGGAAGGTGTCCAGCACCTCGTCCAGGCGGTCGATCTCGCGCTGGGCCCGGTCGCGGATCTGGCGCATCTCGCGCTCTCCGCCCTCCTTGACCTTGCGCCGGACGTCCGCCTTGGCACCCTCGGCCTCCAGCTCGGCCAGGTCGGCCTCGAGCTTGGCGGCCCGCTTCTCGATCTCCGAGTCGCGGCTGTTCTCGGACTGCCGCTTCTCGGCCAGGATCTCGTTCTCGATCGTCGAGAGGTCACGGTGACGCGACTCCGCGTCCACGCTCGTCACGACGTACGAGGCGAAGTAAATGATCTTTTCGAGGTCCTTGGGGGCGAGGTCCAGCAGGTAGCCCAGCCGGCTCGGAACGCCCTTGAAGTACCAGATGTGGGTCACCGGAGCGGCGAGCTCGATGTGCCCCATCCGCTCACGACGGACCTTGGAGCGAGTCACCTCGACGCCGCAGCGCTCACAGATGATGCCCTTGAACCGGACGCGCTTGTACTTACCGCAGTAGCACTCCCAGTCCCGCTGCGGACCGAAGATCTTCTCGCAGAAGAGCCCGTCCTTTTCCGGCTTCAGGGTGCGGTAGTTGATCGTCTCAGGCTTCTTGACCTCGCCGTGCGACCACTGACGGATGTCGTCGGCGGTGGCGAGACCAATGCGCAGCTCGTCGAAGAAGTTGACGTCGAGCACTATGTCCCCTATGTCGTCGTCTGTACTGCTAATTCTCGGGTGGGGTCGGGGGGGGGGGGGCCCCCCCCCCCCCCCCCCCCCCCCACCCCCAACCCCCCCCCCCCCGCCCCCCCCGGCCCGGCCCCCCCCCCCCCCCCACCCGCCCCCCCCCCCCCC